>DMZZ01000374.1:0-14143 GCA_003484805.1 Comamonadaceae bacterium
GTTGATGGCCTCGCGCTTGCACGATGCGAGCGCGGCGGCGAAGTCCTCGGACTTGTCCACGGCGCGCATGCCCTTGCCACCGCCACCCGCACTGGCTTTGATGAGCACGGGGTAGCCGATGCGGTCGGCCTCGGCCTGCAAGAGCGCGGCGTCCTGGTTGGCGCCGTGGTAGCCGGGCACCAGGGGCACACCGGCCTTTTCCATGAGCTGCTTGGACTCGGCCTTCAGGCCCATGTCCTTGATGGCCGAGGGCGGCGGGCCGATGAAGACGAGGCCTGCGTTCTGGCAGGCCTGGGCAAACTCTTCGTTCTCGCTCAGGAAGCCATAGCCGGGGTGGATGGCCTGGGCTCCCGTGGCCTGGGCCGCCTCGATGATGCGTTCCCAGCGCAGGTAGCTGTCCTTGGGGGCGCTGCCGCCGATGTGCACGGCCTCGTCACACACGGCGACATGCTTGGCGCTGGCGTCGGCGTCGGAATACACGGCGACGGTCTTGACGCCCATGCGGCGTGCTGTGGCGGCCACTCGGCAGGCGATTTCACCGCGGTTTGCGATCAGGATTTTTTTAAACATGGCAGTTCTCCGCGTTGAAATCGCCTGCGCACGCTGCGCGTGCCAAGCAATTTGTTGAAACGGCTGCTGCGCAGCCGTTTTCACCACGATTGGCAATCAGGATTTTTTTGAACATTTAGGCCACCTTGGCAGTGCCAGAAAAGAAAGAGGACACGCGGCCGAGCACCGCACGCAGGAACGAAAACAGCAGCACCAGCAACAGTGCCGACACGATGAGCATGAGCACCAGCGCCACGCCGAACCACAGCGGGTGCTGCGTGGCGAGCCAGACCACGGCCACCACCAGGCCGTCTTCCAGGAAGGACAGCCCCCAGTTGGAAAACGGCTCGGGCGAGGTGTTGACCGCCGCGCGCGTGGTCATCTTGGTGGCCAGCGCCGTGGCCGAGAGCGAGCCGCCGAGCAGGCCGGCGGCCACGGCCATGGTGGCGTTGTCGGCACCGAACACACCAGCCGCCAGCAGGGCCCCGGCGGGCACGCGGATGACGGTGTGCAGGACATCCCAGGCGCTATCGAGCCAGGGTACCTTGTCGGCAAAAAATTCGACCAGCAGCATGAAACCACTGACGATCAGCACCACAGGGTGCTGCAAAACATGCAGCCCGGGCGGCAGCGCCAGCCAACCGGCCGCGCCCATGCCGCCCACCAGAAATACCACGGCATAGAGCCGGAAACCACTGGCCCAGCCCAGCGCCGCCGCCAGCGCCAGCAGGCCCGGCATGTCCAGCGCCGCCGTGGCACGCTCCGCACCCTCGGCCACGCTGCGCGCCGCGCCCGCGTCCACATGCAGCCCCACGGTGTGGAGCCACTGGACGATGGCGAGCCAGAGTTGGTCCATGGTCGTTCCGGCTTATGGCTGCGGGCTCAGGCCAGCAACCAGGCTGGCTTGCGCTTCTGCAGGAAAGACTGCACCCCTTCGCGGCCCTCTTCGCTGGCGCGAATATCGGCGATACCCTCGACCGTGACGGCGATGAGCTGCGCGTCGATCTCGCGCTCGGCCACATCGTGCACCAGCTTCTTGCAGGCGCGCACGGCGTTCGGGCTGGCGCTGGTGAGCGCCCGGGCGAGCTCATCGACCTTCGCGTCGAGCGCGTCGGCGGCCACCACGGCCTGCACGAAACCGGTGCGCAGAGCCTCGGCCGCGTCGAAGCGTTCGGCCGTGAGGAAGTAGCGTTGCGCGGCGCGTGCGCCCATGGCGCGGATCACGTAGGGGCTGATGGTGGCCGGAATCAGGCCGAGCTTGACCTCGCTGAGGCAAAAGCCCGCCGTGTCCACGCTGACGGCCATGTCGCAGGCCGCTACCAGGCCCATGCCACCGGCATACACATCCCCCTGCACGCGGGCTATTGTTGGCTGGGGGCACTCGTAGATCACGCGCAGCATCTCGGCCAGCTTGCCCGCGTCCGCGATGTTCTCTTCGCGGGTGTAGTCCGCCATGCGGCGCATCCAGTTGAGGTTGGCACCGGCGCAAAACGCCGGGCCCTCAGCCGCCAGCACCACGCAGCGCACATCGGCGCGTGCGCCGACTTCGGTGAAGGCGGCGGTGATCTCGGCGATGACTTCGTCGCTGAAGGCGTTGCGCACCTCGGGCTGGGTGAGGGTGATGCGCGCGACCGCGCCGGTCTGGGTGATAGAGAGGTTGTGGGACATGGTGGATGAATCTCCGAGAGGGTGTGGTGCCATTTCAGTGGCCCCACACGCGCAGGCCGCGGTGTGCGGCCAGGGCGTCGTAATCGCGGTCGCTGTGCAGCAACAGGTAGTCGTTTTCGATGCAGAAGGCAGCCACCATCACGTCGATGCTGCTGCGCACTGTGATGCCACGCGCGCGCAGGTGGCGGTAATGCCCGGCGGCGGCCAGCGCAAGGTCTGCGCCACCACAGTGTTCGACGTGCAAGGTCTGCAGCAGCACCCGCGCCTGGCGCAGGGCGCGTTCTTCGCGAAAGCCGCGCAGCACCTCGTAGAGCACCAGGTCGGGCACGACCAGGCGGGTGTGGCCGTCATCCAGCAGGCGGCGCAGTTCGTAGCGCGCCACGGAGTTGCGGCCGTTGAAAAAGTCTATCCAAACGCTGGGATCAACGACGAGCACGGCCTACCGCCTTCGTTTCTTTCAAAGTCGCACGGTACTCGGGGCGCGGCTCCTGCACCGCCAGTGGCTCGGGCTCCTCCTGCGGGGCCTGGGTCCAGTCGATAGACTCATCACCTTCCCATTTCAGCTTGCCTTCCCACTTGAGGATCTCGCGGTACGCCGCTTGCCGCGCCAGCACACGCAGTCCGGCCTCCACCGTTTCCTTCTTGGTGGTGAAAGGGCCTGCGCGCATGGCCTTGGCCAGCAGCTCGTCGTCAATATCGATGTTGGTGCGCATGATATGTATAAAGTAAGCTATATTTACACATCGTACACCTTACATGCGGAAAAGACCAAATTTGGTGTCTTCAATCGGCGCATTGCGCGTGGCGGCCAGGCCCAGCGCCAGCACGCGGCGCGTGTCGGCGGGGTCGATCACGCCGTCGTCCCACAGGCGCGCGGTGGCGTAGTAGGGGTGGCCCTGGTCTTCATACTGGCGGCGGATGGGGGCCTTGAAGGCTTCTTCTTCCTCCATGGTCCACTGGCCACCCTTGGCCTCGATGCCGTCACGCTTGACGGTGGCCAGCACCCCGGCGGCCTGGTCGCCGCCCATCACGCTGATGCGCGCGTTTGGCCACATCCAGAGGAAGCGGGGCGAGTACGCCCGGCCGCACATGCCGTAGTTGCCCGCGCCAAAGCTGCCACCGATGATGATGGTGAACTTGGGCACACTGGCCGTGGCCACGGCCGTGACCATCTTGGCGCCGTTGCGCGCGATGCCTTCGTTCTCGTACTTGCGGCCCACCATGAAGCCGGTGATGTTCTGCAGGAACACCAGCGGAATCTTGCGCTGGCAGCACAGCTCGATGAAGTGCGCGCCCTTGAGAGCCGCCTCGCTGAACAGGATGCCGTTGTTGGCGATGATGCCGACCTGCATGCCCTCGATGCGCGCAAAGCCCGTGACCAGCGTGGTGCCGTAGCGCGCCTTGAACTCGTCGAACTCGCTGCCATCGACGATGCGGGCAATGATTTCGCGCACATCAAAGGGCTTGCGCGTGTCCACAGGAATCACGCCGTACAGCTCTTCTGCTGCAAATTGAGGAGCTGCCGGCGCATGATCGGCGGGCGCTTTCGCCTTGTTTTTATTCAAATTCTTGATCGCCATGCGCGCCAGCTTGAGGGCGTGCATGTCGTTCTGCGCCAGGTGGTCTGCCACGCCCGACAGGCGCGTGTGCACGTCGCCGCCCCCCAGGTCTTCGGCCGTCACGACCTCGCCCGTGGCGGCTTTGACCAGCGGCGGGCCGCCCAGGAAGATGGTGCCCTGGTTCTTCACGATGATCGACTCGTCGCTCATCGCGGGCACATAGGCGCCCCCAGCTGTGCAGCTGCCCATGACCACCGCGATCTGCGAGATGCCCATGGCGCTCATGTTGGCCTGGTTGAAGAAGATGCGGCCGAAATGGTCGCGGTCGGGGAACACCTCATCCTGGTTGGGCAGGTTGGCGCCACCTGAATCGACCAGATAGATGCAGGGCAGGTGGTTCTGCTGGGCCACCTCCTGCGCGCGCAGGTGCTTCTTCACGGTGAGGGGGTAGTAGGTGCCGCCCTTCACGGTGGCGTCGTTGCAGACGATCATGCAATCGACACCGCTGACGCGCCCGATGCCGGCAATCAAGCCCGCGCCGGGGGCGTCGTTGTTGTACATGTTCAGCGCGGCCAGCGGCGCCAGCTCCAGAAAGGGCGTTCCGGGGTCGAGCAGCATCTGCACGCGCTCGCGCGGCAGAAGCTTGCCGCGCGCGGTGTGCTTGGCGCGGGCCGCCTGACCGCCCCCTTCGAAGGTTTTGGCGATGTGCGCGTTCAAATCCTCAACCAGGGCACGCATGGCGGCGGCATTGGCCAGGAAATCGGCAGAGCGGGCATTCAGTTGGGTCTGCAAAACGGGCATGGTGTTTTTCCGGTGTGCGGGGAAGGGGCGGTGGCAGCAATAGGTGCCTGCCACAGGGGTTGGCCCCAAGAATACGCGCACTGGCGGTTTAGGGGGCGCCAGCGGGGTTGCAAATCACGCCACATTTGCGGCACACTCCGGTGCGTGACGCCTCTGCCTGCACCAGCCCTGCCCGCGGCCCTCTTGCCCCCCCTTCCCGCAGGGCCTGCAGCTACGCCCATGGCGTTTGTTCGGGCCATTGCAGGGGCCTGCCGACAGGCCGGCCTGCCCCCTGAGGGGCTGCTCCAACAGGCACAAATCGCGCCACAGGAAGTGGAAAACCCTGCCGCCCGCGTGACCGCCTGGCAGTTCGAGCGGCTTTCGGGTCTGGCCATGCAGGCGCTGGACGACGAGGCGCTGGGGTGGTTTGGCCGCCGCCTGCCCTGGGGCAGCTATGGGTTGCTGGCACGCGCCTCCATCAGCTCGCCCACGCTGGGCGTGGCGCTACAGCGCTGGTGCCGCCACCACGGCCTGCTGCAAGATGACATCACGCTGCACCTTGCCACCGAGGGCAACACCGCCACGCTGTCGCTCACCGCGCACCGCGACCTGGGGCCGTACCGTGAGTTCTGCCCGGTCTCGGTGCTGCGCAATGCGCATGGCCTGGCCTGCTGGTTCATCGACTCGCGCATCCCGCTGCAGGGCGCCCAGTTTCCGTTCGCCCGGCCTGCCCACCACGACGCCTATGCGGTGCTGTTTCCGGGCCCGACCCTTTTTGAGACCGGGCCTGCGGCCCTGCACTTTGACGCACGCTATCTGCAACTCCCCCTGCAGCGCGACGAGGCGGCCCTGCGGCTCATGCTGCAGCGCGCCCTGCCGCTGACGGTACTGCAATACCGGCGCGACCGGCTGCTGGTGCAGCGCGTGCGCCATGCATTGGCCGCCGACCCGGCCGCCGCGCACAGCGCCGAAGCCCTGGCGCAGCGCCTGCACCTGTCGCCGCGCACGCTGCACCGCCAGCTCAAGGAAGAAGGCGCATCGCTGCAAGGCCTGAAAGACGAGGTGCGGCGCGAGCGCGCCATTGCCCTGCTGCACCGCACCGACCGGCCCATCAAGCAGGTGGCGCACGAGGCGGGCTTCACCAACGACAAGAGCTTCATCCGGGCCTTTCGCGCCTGGACAGGGCAGTCGCCCGCCGAATTCCGGCGCACCGCCCGCAACGCGGCCTGACGCTGCGCACCCTCATACGCCCCGCGGCTGGACGTCAATCCGCACATGCCCTTGCGGCGCTGATAAAACTTCAACACCCCCTCCAAGAATGCTCAACCGGTTTGCAGGGGATGACCCGTACAGTTACGGACTAGCGTTTACACGGTGACGCTTTCGCCAAGTTCGTCGCACTATGCGCCTTCATGGCGTGACAGGCGTTTTGTGTCCCATGGCGTCCCTCGCGGACAGTTTTGGCATCAAGGCACCTGTCTCCTGTGTAACCAGGCCAGACCCGTGGACAGATCCCCCGGGATGGCCTTTGTATCAGCCAAAAACCATCGGAGACACGACACATGAAACACACGCTGAAGACACTGGCCCTTGCCGCCACCCTGGCCACCATGGCCACTGCCGCCACTGCCCAGGAAACCGTGCGCTGGGGCATCCCCATGTCGTTCGGATCGAACCTGACCGCGCTGGGCGACACCATGCCCTGGGTGTCCGAGCAACTGAAAAAGGTGTCGGGCGGCACGGTGAACCTGCAAGTGTTCGAGCCCGGCAAGCTGGTGCCCCCGCTGGCCATCTTTGACAGCGTATCGACCGGCAAGGTCGAGGCCGGCTACAGCTGGATGGGCTATGAGATCGGCAAGGTGCCGGTCTCGGCGCTGTTTGGCGCGGTGCCTTTTGGCATGGAGTCGCCCCAGTTCTCGGCCTGGATGTACTTCGGCGGTGGTGACGCCCTGCTCAAGGAAGCCTTCAAGCCACACAACGTGTACCCCATCTTCTGCGGCTCGATCAGCCCAGAGGCTGCGGGCTGGTTCCGCAAGGAAATCAACACCCCGGACGACCTCAAGGGCCTGAAGTTCCGCGCGGCCGGTCTGGGCGGCAAGATCTACCAGAAGCTCGGCGCCTCGGTGACCATGTTGCCGGGGGGCGAGCTGTTCCAGGCACTCGAAAAGGGCGTGCTCGACGGCACCGAGTTCTCGCTGCCCACGGTGGACGAGCAACTGGGGTTCTCCAAGGTGGTCAAGAACTACTATTTGCCCGGCTGGCACCAGCCTGCCACCAACCAGTTCCTGTATGTGAACACGGCCGCCTGGGCCAAGCTCAAGCCCCAGACGCAGGCACAGATCGAAACCACCTGCACCGCCGGCGTGACCATGGCCCTGGCCAAGGCCGAAGCTCTGCAGGGCGCTGTGCTGGCCAAGTTCGAGAAGGACGGCGTGAAAGCGCGCCAGTTCAACAAGACCATGCTGGACGCCTTTGCCAAGGCCTCCAAAGAAGTCCTGACCGAAGAAGCCGGCAAAGACCCGATGTTCAAGAAGGTGCTCGACAGCATGACCGCCTTCCAGCAACAGAACGCGCAGTGGCACCACCTAGGCTACCTGCCGCGCGACTACAAGCACTGATCTACCGGCCTCTGGCCTGATCGCGCTCTACCGTGCCAGCAAGCGCGCCCTTGCTGGCACGGTTTGGTTTTTCCCGGGAGTTATACATCCATGCCAACACACGCACACAGCACCGCCGACTCCACTGCCGGACCCTCGGGCATTTTTTTACCGGTGACCGCCTTTTCGCGCCACGCCGACCGGTTGATCGGATGGTGCGGCGAAGCCGCCTCCCTGCTCTGGACCGTGCTGGTGCTGGTCATCGTCTTCCAGGTGGTGCTGCGCTATGTGTTCGGGCTGGGTTCCATCATGCTGGAAGAGACCCAGTGGCACCTGTATGCCGTGGGCTTCATGCTGGGCCTGTCGTTCACCGAGGTGCGCGAACGCAATGTGCGCATTGACGTGCTGGCCGAGAACTTCTCGCAAAAAACCCGGCTGTGGATCGAACTGTTCGGCATCACGGTCTTCCTGCTCAGCTTCACGCTGCTGGTGATCTGGTTCGCTATGCCCTTCGTGGTGACCTCGTGGCAGCTCAATGAGGTGTCGGCCGCCCCGGGCGGGCTGCCCTACCGCTGGGTCCTCAAGTCGTTCCTTGTGACGGCCTTCGCACTGCTGGCACTGGCCGGCCTGAGCCGCCTCACACGGGTATGGGTGGCACTGTTCGGCCGTTGAGCCCGCCAGCCCCCACGCACACCACTTTTTGAAGTCTGCCCATGCCCTTCTACGAAATACTCTCCCTGGCCCTGATGGTGACCTTCATCCTGGCCCTGTTCCTGGGTTACCCGGTCGCCTGGCTGCTGGCCGGCATCTCGGTGCTGTTTGCCGGCATTGCCATCGTGCTGACCACCCAGTTCGGCATCGACACCTTCCTGATGACCAGCTGGGTGAAGTTCTCCGGCATCATCGACCGCTTCGACGCCATCATGTCCAACTGGGTGCTGGTGTCGCTGCCCATGTTCGTCTACATGGGCCTCATGCTGGATCGCTCGGGTGTGGCCGACGTGATGATGCGCAACTTCGTCAAGGTGTTTGGCGGCCTTCGCGGCGGCCTGGGGCTGACGGTGATCGTCATCGGCATCCTGCTGGCAGCCTCGACCGGCATCGTCGGCGCCTCGGTGGTGTTGCTGGCCATGCTGTCCATGCCCATCATGCTGCAGCACCACTATTCCAAGGCCATTGCCTCGGGCCTGGTGGCCGCGTCGGGCACGCTGGGCATTTTGATTCCGCCCTCCATCATGCTGGTGCTGATGGCCGACCAGGTGTCGGTGTCGGTGGGCGACCTGTTCATGGGTGCGCTCGTTCCCGGTCTGCTGCTGGGTGTGTTGTACATGGTGTTCATCGTGGTGGTGGGCTTTGTGCGCCCCGACCTCGTTCCGCCCCGCCCGGCCGACGCCGAAAAACTCACGCTGCGCCAGGTGGGCATTGCCTTCCTGTCCACGCTGCCGACCTTCGGCCTGATCCTGGTGGTGCTCGGCTCCATCTTCTTCGGCATCGCCACGCCCACCGAGGCCTCGGGCCTGGGCGCCTTTGGCGCCATGCTGCTGGCCGCCGCCAACCGGCGCCTGAGCTGGCAGGTGATCCGCCAGGTGGGTATTGACACCACCATCACCACCTGCTTCATCTTCGCCATCTTCATCGGCGCCACGGTGTTTGCCTACGTGCTGCGCATGATTGGCGGCGACGAGCTCATCACCGAGTTCTTCAAGGGCACGGGGCTCGGCCCCACCGGACTGGTGATACTGGTGCTGGCCGTGGTGTTCGTGGCCGGGTTCTTCCTGGACTGGTTCGAGATCGTGCTCATCATCCTGCCGCTGCTGGCCCCGGTCATCAAGCTCAGCGGGATCGACATGACCTGGTTCCTCATTCTGGTGGCGCTGATGCTGCAGACCTCGTTTCTCACCCCGCCGGTGGGCTTCTCGCTGTTCTACCTCAAGGGCGTGGTGCCCAAGAGCGTGACGATCCGCGACATCTACCTCGGCGTCATGCCCTTCGTGCTGCTACAGATGGCCATGGTCACGCTGTGCCTGCTGTTCCCGCAGCTCATTCTGTGGCTGCCACAGCAGATGTACGGCTCGGGCGGTTAAGGCCAGGGCACAAAAAGCTATAAAAACAATAGCTTTCAGCGCTTTGCTGTATTAACTAAAACGCCATTTTCATCTTGAGAATGGCATTTTTTCTTGGGGCGCTCCGGCGCTGTTCCTCTCCCGCTCCGGGCCACAGACCGGCGGCATCGGGTTCCGCCCTAGGCGGCGCAGGCGGGCCCTGTGTCACCATGCCCTGATGCATTCTCACCCACCGTGCCTCGCTGCCCAATCCCCTGCTGCAAGGTGGGAGATGGCCGGGCACCCGGCGCAAGTCCCGCCATCGGCCCATGCTTGGCGCTGCCATGCACTGACAGTGCCCCGGCTACCTGCCACCTGACGGCCCCAACCCCGCCCCGATGACTGCCCCGCTTCGAGCCCATCTTCTGCTGCTGGTGATTCCACTGGTCATCCCTCTGGTCGGGTTGATCGGCTACAACGCTTACCGCGATGCCGAAGATGCACTGGCACAGGCCCGCACGGCGCAGCGCCCCCTGGCAGCCATCGTTGCATCCGATGTCGCGCGCACGATCGAATCCGCCCACGCCACCCTGCGCCGCATTGCCGAGCGCCCCCAGGTACAGGCCATGGACCCCCTGCAGTGCGACGGCGTGCTGACCGAGCTGCATACGCTGACGCCCGAGTACGCCAACATCGCCACCACCGACCGGCAGGGCCATACGCTGTGCTCGGCCGCGCCCCTCCCCATCGGCCAGCCGGTCGACGTGGGCGACACCGACTGGTTCAAGAAGCTCATGGCCGAACAACGCTTCAGCGTCGGGCCACCGCACCGGGGCCCCATCACCGGCAAATGGGTTTCGGTGCTGAGCATGCCCGTGCACGATCGCGCCGGACAGATCGTGGGCGCCGTGCACCTGCCCCTGGACCTGCGCGCCTTCAAACCCGGTCTGACGCCCCAGAACCTGTCCGCAGACAGCCGCTACGGAATCATCAGCGCTGATGGCACGCTGATCTGGCGCAACAGCGACCCGGAACACATCATCGGCACCCGGCCCGATTGGCCGATCGCCCGCAGGGTCATGGACATGCGCAACGGCGATTTCGAACTGACCGGTCTCGATGGCGTGGAGCGGTATTACTCCACCACCTTCATTCCCGAGGCCCAGTGGGTGGCCTTTTTCGGTGTACCCAGTGCCCCGCTGGTCGCCCAGGCCCATCGCAAGGCCCTGATCAGCGCCGCCGTCGGGATATTCAGTGTGCTGGGCCTTGCACTGTTCGCACTGGCACTGGCACGCCGCATCGAGCGCCCCATCGACTCACTGACCCAGGCCATCCGCAACTTCAAGCAAGGCGGAACGGCCCGGGCCGAGCCCTCGGGCCCACGGGAACTGGTCGATCTGGTGACCGACTTCAACACCCTGATGTCCGATCGGCTGGCCATCGAATCGGAACTTGAAACGCAGCGCCGCCAGTTGCAGCGGGCCAAGGACCGCATCGACCTGGCCCTGCAGATTGCCCAAATGGGTATGTGGAGCTGGAACGTACAGACCCGCATGGTGCACAGCGACGAGATCATGGCGCACCTCTTGGGCTATGCACCCGAAGACCTGGCCCAGGTGCCCATCGAGGACTGGCGGCGCAGGACGCACCCTGACGATCTGCAAAAACTGGACCCTGCGCTGCGCGCCAGCCTCAAGGGCGAATCCTCGCAGTTCGAGGTGGAGCAGCGCATCCGGCACCAGGACGGCCACTGGATCTGGGGCCTGTGGCGCGGGCGCGTGACCGAGCGCGATGCACAGGGCCGCGCACTCGTGATGGTGGGCTCGTTCCACGACATCACCGAGCGCATGCAGGCCCACGAGAAGCTGCAACTGGCCGCCAGCGTGTTCACCCATGCACGCGAGGGCATCACCATCACCGACCCGCGCGGCACGATCATCGACGTGAACGACACCTTCACCCGCATCACAGGCTACACACGCGAAGAAGCCATCGGCAATAACCCGCGCATGCTCCAGTCGGGCCGCCAGGGGCCCGAGTTTTATACCGCCATGTGGCACAGCCTGACCACCCGGGGCCACTGGACCGGCGAGGTGTGGAACCGCCGCAAGGACGGCTCGCTGTTCGCCGAAATCATCACCATCAGCGCCGTGCGCGACGCCCGGGGCGAGGTACAGCATTACGTGGCCCTGTTCACCGACATCACCGAACTCAAGGAGAACGAGCGACAGCTGGAGCATGTGGCCCACTACGATGCCCTCACCGGCCTGCCCAACCGGGTGCTGCTGGCCGACCGGGTGCAGCAGTCCATGCTGCGCTGCCAGCGCACAGGCCAGTCGCTGGCGGTGGCCTTCCTCGACCTGGACGGCTTCAAGGCCGTGAACGACCGCCATGGGCACGAGCGCGGTGACGAGCTGCTGGTGGCGCTGGCCCATCGCCTCACGGCAGCCCTGCGCGAGGGCGACACCCTCTCGCGCATCGGCGGCGACGAGTTCGTCGCCGTGCTGGTCGACCTGGACCAGCCGCACGACTGCGAGCCCGTGCTGTCACGCCTGCTGCACGCGGCCGCCGATCCGGTGCAGGTGGGTGACAGCGTGTTGCAGGTTTCGGCCAGCATTGGCGTGACCCTGTACCCCACCGACGGTGCCGAACCCGACCTGCTCATCCGCCACGCCGACCAGGCGATGTACCAGGCCAAGCAGGCGGGCAAGAACCGCTACCACCTGTTCGACGTGGCCCACGACACCGCCGTGAAGACCCAGCGCGAAGAGAACGACCGTATCCACCTGGCCTTGGCGCGCGGCGAATTCGTGCTGCACTACCAGCCCAAGGTGAACATGCGCTCCGGCGTGGTGATCGGCGTCGAAGCACTGATCCGCTGGCAGCACCCTGAACGCGGGCTGCTGCAACCCGCCAGCTTTCTGCCCGCCATGGAGGGCCACACCATCTGCATTGGTGTGGGGGAATGGGTGATTGCCACGGCCCTGGCCCAGATGGCCCAATGGAAGGCGCTCGGGCTCGACCTGGCCGTGAGCGTGAACATTGACGCCCTGCAATTGCAGACCGACGGTTTTGCCGTGCGGCTGGGCGAATTGCTCGCGGCGCAGCCCGATGTACGGCCCGACCGGCTGGAACTCGAAATCCTGGAGACCAGCGCGCTCGAGGACATTGCCCATGTCTCGAACATCATGCACCGCTGCCAGGCGCTGGGCGTGCGCTTCGCGCTCGACGACTTTGGCACCGGCTACTCGTCGCTCACCTATCTCAAGCGGCTCAATGCCGAGGTCATCAAGATCGACCAGAGCTTTGTGCGTGACATGCAGAGCGACCCGGACGACCTGGCCATCGTCAAGGGCGTCATCGGTCTGGCCGACGCCTTCCGCCGCGAAGTGATCGCCGAAGGGGTGGAAACCATCGAGCACGGCAGCCTGCTGATTCCGCTGGGCTGCGATAACGCCCAGGGTTACGGCATTGCGCGGCCCATGCCGGCACAACAACTGCCTGAATGGGTTCGCCACTGGCGCCCCCACGCTCGCTGGCAGCAGCGCGTCGAGGAATCGATTTGACCTTGCTGCCACCATTGAAACATCAGATAAGGGAAAACCCTGAAACTGTAAAATGACGTAACAACCCTCCCTGCTTCGGCCTGCCCGGTGCTGTCTCCCCCCTACTCTATGGAGACGAAACAGGTACCCCGCCTGCCATCCGCCCCTTGATTGTTCCCCTTGCAGGTATCTGTACCCTGAACCCGGAGATGCCATGATCGATATTTCTTCCTGGCGCGTGCGCACGCGTCTAACCCTCGGCTTTAGCGTAGTCTGCACATTGCTGGTGGCCTCTGTGCTCATGGGCCTAATGGCCATGGGCCGCATCGGTGCCGACCTCAAGTCCGTGGTCAGTGACCATTTCCCACGCATCGTGGCCTCGGCCAGTCTGCTGACGCAGACCGACGCCATCGCCATCGCGCTGCGCAACATGATGCTCAACCCAGAGGCAGCCGACCGTGAGCGCCAGACGCAGGCCATAGCCCAGGCACGGCAGGAGGTTGCCAGGCAACTCGACACCCTGGACAAGACGCTGACCGAACCCAAGGACCGCGCTCTGCTGCAAAAGGTGCAGGAGCAGCGGGCGCTTTACCTGGCCGGACAAGAGGAATTATTGGGCCTGATCAAGAGCGACCAGGCCGACCAGAGCCGCGACTACCTGGCTAGCAAGCTGCGGCCGGTGCTTGTCGCCTACAAGGCCGCCATCGGCGCGCTGGTGGAGTCCGAAAAACACGCCATCGTGCATGCGGGCACGAACGCCCAGGAAACAGCCCTCAATGCGCGCACAGCCTTGATCGGTTTGGGCGTTTTTGCCCTGCTGGTGTCAGTGGCCCTGGGCTGGCTGATCACCCGCAGCCTGCTGCGCGAACTCGGCGGCGAGCCCCGCGCCGCGGCCCAGGTCGCCCGCACCGTCGCCGAGGGCGATTTCACCCAGCACATCGCCGTGCAGGCCGGCGACCAGTCGAGCCTCATGGCCCAGCTCGCCACCATGAAAAACGGTCTCGCCCTGGTGGTCTCCCAGGTGCGCCGCAGCTCCGAAAGCGTGGCCATGGCCAGCGCAGAAATCGCGCAAGGCAACCAGGATTTGTCGGCCCGTACCGAGGGCCAGGCCAGTGCGCTGGAAGAAACCGCAGCCTCCATGGAACAACTGGGGGCCACCGTGCGCCAGAACGCCGACAGCGCCAGCCAGGCCAATGCGCTGGCGCGCAGCGCCTCGGATGTGGCCGTGCGCGGCGGCGAAGTGGTGGGCCAGGTGGTGGAGACCATGAAGGGCATCAACGAGAGCAGCAAAAGAATCGCCGACATCATCAGCGTGATCGACGGCATTGCCTTCCAGACGAACATCCTCGCGCTCAATGCGGCCGTCGAGGCTGCCCGTGCAGGCGAACAGGGCCGGGGCTTTG
>DMZZ01000044.1:0-2536 GCA_003484805.1 Comamonadaceae bacterium
ATTGCGCAAGTAGCTATTGTTTTAAGAGCATTTCGTTTCAGCATGGCATCTCACATAAAGACATAGTGGTCCACCAGCAGCGCCGCAAACAGCACGCTCAGGTGAATGAGGGAAAAGCGGAAGGTCTTGCGCGCCAGCGCATCCGAATAGTTGCGCCACAGCGCATAGCCATAGCCGCAGAACCCGGCGCCCAGCACCACGGCGGCCGCCAGATAGATCCACGAACTCATGCCATAGACGAACGGCATCAGGCAACCAGCAAAAAGAACCAGGGTGTAGAGGAACACCTGCAGGCGCGTGTAGGCGTTGCCGTGCGTTACCGGCAGCATGGGCAGGCCCGACTTGCGATATTCCTCGACGCGGTACAGCGCCAGCGCCCAGAAATGCGGTGGCGTCCACAGGAAGATGATGAGGAACAGGATCAGCGCCTCNNGCGTGCGCGGCTTGAGCAGCAGGGTATAGATGACCGCATAGCCCACGAAGGTGGCAAAAGTGAGCCACATCGTCAGCGGATTGATCCATGCGTAAAGCACGGCAGAGCCCGCCAGGCACAGCACCGACGAGAACAGCAGCGCCTGCACATCGGACAACTGGCCTTTGGCGGTGGGCCGCCAGGCAGTGCGCTTCATTTTGGCGTCGATGGTTTTTTCGACCAGGCAGTTGAACGCCGCCGCCGCACCGGCCACCAGCCAGATGCCCAGGCAGGCCACGAGCATCTGGCGCAATTGCCCCCCCGAAGGCCAGCCGGGCACGGCCAGCACCATGCCGATGAGGGCACAAAACACGATGAGCTGCACCACGCGCGGCTTGGTCAGCGCGTAGTACTGGGCCAGCCGCGAGGGAACGGAAACAGTGGCTGCGACGCTCATGCACGCACTCCCGATGCGCCTGCAGCGCTGGCTTGCGCCACCCCGGCGCCCTGCCCCTGGGCTGTGCTGGAGTCCAGCGCCCAGGTCAGCACCACCACCAGCGCGGCAGCGCCCCCGGTGTGCAGCACGGCAGCGACCAGCGGCCAGTCCAGAATGACGTTGCTCAGGCCAGTGGCCAGTTGCAGTGCCGACAAGCCCAGCAGCCAGCGGGCTTGCACGCTCAATTGCCGCGCATGCGCCGGTGCTGCGGCACGCAGGGCAGCGGCCCCGCCGCGCAGACGCCAGGCCAGCAGCAAAAGCACCAGCAGCACCGCGTAGGCAAAAAGGCGGTGCACATAATGAATGGCAGTGAGTGCCGCAAAATCGATGTGGCTGCCATCCTTGAGCACCCCCAGCGGACGCCAGATCTGGAAGCCCTGGGCAAAATCCATCGCAGGCCACCAGCTTCCCTGGCAGGTGGGGAAGGTGGTACAGGCCAGCACGGCGTAATTGGTGCTGACCCAGCCTCCCAGAACCACCTGTACCGATACCAGCACCATGGCCAGCACCAGCAGGGTGCGCAGGCCCGGGGCCACCGGCACCGGCACGGCACCCGAGGTGGCCCGCGCGTAACGCACGGCCTGCACGCACAACAGCGCCAGCAGCACCAGGCCACCGATCAGGTGCAGCGTGACGATGGCCGGGAAGAGCTTCATCGTGACCGTCCAGGCGCCAAAGGCCCCCTGCAGGCACACCCATACCAGGGTAACCGTGGGCCACCAGGGGCTGATCGGCTCGGCCGATTGCCGGGCGTGGGCGGCATCACGTGCGCGCAGGCGGCGCTCGCGCCAGGCGGCCACGGTGAGAACAATGATCAGAACCCCGACGCCGGTGGCCAGATAGCGGTGGATCATCTCGACCCACGCCTTGCCATGGGTCACCGGCCCGGTGGGCATGGCCTCCTGCGCCGCCGAGATTTCGGTCCGCGCGCCCAACGGGCTGGCATTGCCATAGCACCCTGGCCAGTCAGGGCAGCCCAGCCCCGAATCGGTGAGGCGCGTGAAGGCGCCGAACATCACCAGATCGAAGGTCAGGAACAGCGTGAGCACCGTCAGCGCCTGCAAACGGCGGCCCTGGGTGGCACCCCGGCTGCGCCACCACACCCACAGCAGCGGGCCCAGGGCGATCACGGTGCCCAGCAGCATCAGGCGCAGAAGCGGGGCAAGGTCGTACAAAGGTTGGGTATCAGTCATGTCAGTTGTCCATTGCGCTTCGCGCTACGCGCAGCCCATGCAGCGCACGGCCCTGGCCAGCGGCCACCGCGCAAGGGCCGCCCCGCCGCGCTGGTGGCGTCCCCCTTCCCGCGTCGCGCAGCGAGGCGAGAGAAGGGGGAAGGCGCGCAGCGCCACAGGGGGTTATTCATTGTTTTTCCAGACGGCCGGCAGTATCCCAGGAAGCGGAAGCGCGCAGCAGGCGCTCCAGGTCCCGTTTGGCTTTGGCAGCCGCCGCTGTATCGAGGGCGGGCGCAAAGCGCATCATCCAGTTCCCCATGGGGTCCACCACATACAGGTGCTCGGTCAGCGCATGCCCACCCTGCGGCTCCAGCCACTGCGCCAGGGCTGCGGCGTCCACGCGCAACACGGTGGCCTGCTGCAGGCCAGGCAGGATGGATGCCGGCGGCGCCTGGT
>DMZZ01000079.1:0-6265 GCA_003484805.1 Comamonadaceae bacterium
AGCTGCACGTCGGGCGCCGCCTCTGACGGCTGGCTGCGGATGAAGCCCCCGGCCTCGGCAAAGTTGGTGGTCAGCATGCCGCTGCGCTGGCGGCGCCACTCGCTCACACCGCGCACCATGCGTACCGCACCGGGCAGCGACAAGCCAAAAAGATCGTATTTCCCAGGTGCATCCACCACGCGCACCACGTCAGGGTGGTCGTGCAGGTGCGCGCCCACGCCGGGCTGGTCGTGCAGCACGGCGATGCCATGGCACTGCAACTGCGTCCCGGGGCCGATGCCCGAGAGCATGAGCAGTTGCGGCGACAACAATGCGCCCGCGCTCAGCAGCACTTCGCGCGTGCAGCGCACCTGCTGCACGCGGCCGCCCTGGCGGTATTCGACCCCGACGGCACGGCGCCCTTCGAACAGGATGCGCATCGCGTGCGCTCCGGTGAGCACCTGCAGATTCGGCCGTGCGAGGTGCGGCGTGAGGTAGGCCTTGGCGGCGCTGAAACGCTCGCCATCGCGGTGCGTGACCTGGTATTCGCCCACGCCCTCCTGCGTGGCACCGTTGAAGTCGCGGTTGTGTGCGTGACCGGCCTGCACGCCGGCCTCGACGAACACACTGCTGAAGCGGTTGGGCGAGCGCAAGTCCATCACATTGAGCGGGCCACCCACGGCATGCCAGGCATCGGCGCCACGCTCGTTGTTCTCGGACCGGAAAAAATACGGCAGCACATCGCTCCAGCCCCAGCCGGGGTTGCCCTGGGCGGCCCAGTGGTCGTAGTCCTGCGGCTGGCCACGCGCATAGATCATGGCGTTGATCGAGCTGGAGCCGCCCAGCACCTTGCCGCGCGGCTGGTAGCCCCGGCGCCCGCCCAGGCCCGGCTGCGGGGTGGTGTTCAGCCCCCAGCCGTTGAGCATGAATTTAGCCATCACCGCCAGCCCGGCCGGGCAGTGGATGAGCACGCTGCCATCCGCAGGACCCGCCTCGAGCAGGCACACGCGCACGGCCGGGTCTTCGCTCAGGCGCCCGGCGAGCACACAACCAGCCGAACCGCCACCCACCACGATGTAGTCGAACATGTCTCGCCTCCTCTGTCTTCGGTCCACCTTAACCGAAAGCGAGGGTAAATGCCGATACGATGGAGGCTGTTGTTTCACTTTGAAGAGAGCACTCCACATGAGCATTTCTACGGTTGGCATCATCGGTGCAGGCACCATGGGCAATGGCATCGCGCAGGCCTGCGCGGTCTCGGGCATCAACGTCGTCATGGTCGATATTTCTGACGCCGCAGTCCAGAAGGGCCTGGCCACGGTCTCGGGTAGCCTGGACCGCCTGATCAAGAAGGAAAAGATCACCCAGGCCGACAAAGACACGGCCCTGGCGCGGATCAAGACCTCCACCAGCTACGACGACCTGAAGGCCGCTCAACTGGTCATCGAGGCCGCCACCGAGAACTACGAGCTCAAGCTCAAGATCCTCAAGCAGGTCGATGGCATCGTCGGCCCCGACGTGATCATTGCGTCGAACACTTCGTCGATCTCCATCACCAAGCTGGCCGCCGCCACCAGCCGCGCCGACAAGTTCATCGGCATGCACTTCTTCAATCCCGTGCCCATGATGGCGCTGGTGGAAATCATCCGCGGCCTGCAGACCAGCGACGCGACGCACGACGCCGTGAAGGCCATGGCCGTAGCGCTGGGCAAGAGCCCCATCACCGTGAAGAACGCCCCCGGCTTCGTGGTCAACCGCATCCTCGTGCCCATGATCAACGAGGCCTTCTTTGTGCTGGCCGAAGGCCTGGCCACGCCCGAGGACATCGACGCCGGCATGAAGCTGGGCTGCAACCAGCCCATCGGCCCGCTGGCCCTGGCCGACATGGTGGGCCTGGACGTGTGCCTGGCCGTGATGGACGTGTACCTAGCCGAGTTTGGCGACAGCAAGTACCGCGCCTGCCCCCTGCTGCGCGAAATGGTGGCCGCCGGTCGCCTGGGCCGCAAGACGGGCCAGGGCGTCTACAGCTACTGAGCGCCCGCGCACGACACCAAGGCGCCCTTCGGGGCGCTTTTTTTTGCCCAAACCCCCGACATAAGCAGGGGATTGGCCAATTAACATGCACACAATTCAATTGCGCACAATAATTTAGCCCATGACGTTGCCTGCATCCCCCGCCAGCCCCAGCCCTGCCGCGCTGCAACTGGATCACCAGTTGTGCTTTGCGCTGTATTCGGCCTCGCTGGCCATGACCAAGCTTTACAAGCCACTGCTCGACGCCATTGGCCTGACGTATCCGCAGTACCTGGTGATGCTGGTGCTGTGGGAGCAGGACAGCCCCACCGTTTCCGCACTGGGCGAGCGCCTGAGCCTGGACTCGGGCACGCTCACCCCGCTGCTCAAACGCATGGAGGCGGCGGGCCTGGTGCAGCGCCAGCGCGATGCGCAGGACGAGCGCCGCGTGCGCATCGGCCTCACCCACGCCGGCCAGGCCCTGCGGTCGCAAGCCGAACCGATCCCGGCCTGCGTTCTGGCCCGCAGCCACCTGCCGCTGCGCGAGGTCCAGGCGCTCACGCGCCAGATCCAGACGCTGCGCGACAGCCTCCACACCTGAAGTTTTCCTCCCGCCCCAGTCCGGGGCACCCCAACCGAAAGGCAAGCACCATGACCACCCTCGACAAAGTTCTGTACACCGCCCGCGCACACACCACCGGGGGCCGCGACGGCGCCTCGCGCACCGACGACGGCCGCCTGGATGTGACACTGTCCTCGCCCGGCACTGCCGGCACCGGCACCAACCCCGAGCAACTGTTTGCGGCGGGCTACTCGGCCTGCTTCATCGGCGCACTCAAGGCAGTGGGCGGCATGCAGAAGATCGCCATCCCGCAGGACGTGGCTGTGGCCGCCGAAGTGGACCTCGGCCCCATCACCGGCGGCTATGGCATCGCCGTGCGCCTGACCGTGCACCTGCCCGGCATGGAACGCGCCGCCGCCCAGGCGCTGGTGGACACCGCCCACAAGGTCTGCCCGTATTCCAACGCCACACGCGGCAACATCGACGTGACGCTGACCCTGGCCTGATCCCGGTGTCGCGCAGGCGGCCCACCGGGCTTGAGCCCGCAGGCCGCCTGCCCTACCGTAGCGGCATGAACACCACCACCCTGCTCGTGCGCCAGGACGCCCTGGCCACCACCACCCTGCGCAGCACCGAACCCGCCCCGCTGGCCGACGGCCAGGTGCGCGTGCAGGTCGAGCGCTTTGCGCTGACCGCCAACAACATCACCTACGCCGCCATGGGCGAAATGCTGCAGTACTGGCAGTTCTTCCCCTCCGGCGAGCCGGGCTGGGGCATTGTGCCGGTGTGGGGCTTTGGCACGGTGGCCGAATCCTTGCACCCCGAGGTGACCGTGGGCGAGCGGCTCTACGGCTACTGGCCGATGGCAACCGAGGCGGTGCTTCAACCCCACAAGGCGTCCAGCACGGGGTTCAGCGACGGCGCCGCGCACCGCGCCGGGCTGCACGCCGTCTACAACCATTACCTGCGCTGCGGCGCGGACCCGTTTTACCGCCCTGACACCGAAGACATCCAGGCGCTGCTGCGTCCGCTGTTCATCACCTCTTGGCTGATTGACGACTTCCTGGCCGACCAGGACTTCTACGGCGCGGGCACGCTGCTGCTGTCCAGCGCGTCAAGCAAGACCGCTTACGGCACGGCCTTCCAGCTCACGCAGCGCGCAGGCGTGCAGGTGATCGGCCTCACGTCCCAAGCCAACCAGGCGTTTTGTGAAAGCCTGGGCTGCTACCACCGCGTGGTGGCCTACGAAGACCTGGAGCAGCTCGCTGCCGACACCGCCTGCGTCTACATCGACTTTGCGGGCAGCGTGGCGCTGCGCCAGCGCATCCACCAGCACTTCACCCAGCTCGCCTACAGCTGCGCCGTGGGCGCCAGCCATGTGGGCGACCTGGGCGGCGCCGGGCAGCTGCCCGGCCCACGCCCGGTGATGTTTTTCGCCCCCGCGCAGGTGAAGAAGCGCACCAGCGAATGGGGTGTGCAGGGCCTGAACGACCGCCTGGTGGCCGCCTGGCAGGCGTTCAGCAGCACCGTGCAGGCGCTGCCCCAACCCTGGATCACCGTGCAGCAGCACCTGGGGCCGCAGGCCACGCAGGCGCTCTTTCTGGATCTGCTGCGCGGCCAGGGCGACCCGCGCACGGGCCACACCGCCAGCATGCGGCCCTGATCACCAGGCGCCGGTGCACCGGCGCGCCGCAATTCCAAGGGGTGTTTTTTTAGCTGGCCGTCAACCGCGCCTGCGACGCAGGCCCTGCATCGGCCAGCTTGAAGCGCCCCACCAGGCGTTCGAGCACCACCGCCTGCTCGCTCATGGCACCGGCCGCCGCAGCGCTTTCCTCCACCAGGGCCGCGTTCTGCTGGGTCATCTGCTCCAGTTCGCCCACGGCGGAGTTCACCAACTGCATGTCGCCGCTTTGTTCAGCGGTGCTGGCGGTGATCTCCTCGATGATGCCGCTGACGCGCTGCACCGATTGCACGATCTCCTGCATGGTCTGCCCCGCGCGGCCCACCAGGGCCGTACCAGCTTCCACGTTTTCGACCGAGGCGGAAATCAGCGCCTTGACCTCGCGCGCGGCCTCTGCCGAGCGCCCGGCCAGCGAGCGCACTTCGCTGGCCACCACCGCAAAACCGCGCCCCTGCTCACCGGCACGGGCCGCTTCCACTGCGGCGTTCAGCGCCAGAATGTTGGTCTGGAATGCAATGCCGTCAATGACGGCAATGATGTCCACGATTTTTTTGGACGAGCTGTCGATGCGGTGCATGGTGTGCACCACCTCGCTGACCGACTGACCGCCGCTTTGCGCCACCGCGAACGCCGAAGCCGCCAGCGCATTGGCCTCGCGGGCCGATGCAGCCGACTGCCCCACCGCGCCGCTGAGGTGGTCCAGCGTGGACGATGCGCGCTGCAGATGGGCGGCGGTGGCCTCCGTGCGGTGGGACAGATCCTGGTTGCCATGGGCAATCTCGACACTGGCGGCGCCGATACTGCCCGCCGAGCGCTGCACCTGCCCCACCAGTTCTGCCAGGGATTGCGACATCTGCGCCAGCGCGCGCAGCACCTCGCCCATTTCGTCCTGGCGGCCGGTGCCGATGCGCACCGTCAGGTCGCCCTCGCCAATGGAGCGCGCCACCTGAACGATGTCGGCCAGGGACCCGGTCACGCTGCGCTGCACCAGCCTTGTACCGATGCACACGGCCAGGATGATGATGGCCATGATGCCCGCCACCCCCCACACGGTTTTGAGCCGCTCGTGGCCCGCCTTGTCGCGCAGCTCGGTGGCGCCCCGCTCGGTCAGGCGCACCATGTCTTGTTGTGCCCCCTGCAGGGCCGTGAGCTTGCCCTGGGTGTCGTCCCGAATGTGCGCCTGCAGTGCGGCCGCATCGCCCCCGACCTTGAGCTTTTGAGCGGCCTCCAGCGACGCACTCAGCGCCAGCGCCCGGGTGGTGACGGCCTCCAGTGCAGTACGCTCCTGGCTGTCGGTAAGCAAGGCACTCAGTGCGGACTGCACCTGCGCCAGCTCCTGCTGGGCCTGCTCCTGCCCACCCTGCAACAGGGCCGCCGAAGCCTCATCGGCCGCCAGTGCCGCCCCCAGCGTGCGCAAAGCCTGCGCCTCGACCAGGCCGCGCCAGCGCGACGCCAACTCCAGCTTGCCTTGCTGGTCGGATTGCTCTTTGACTGTGATGGCCTGCGACTTGACGGTGCGCACCGCCGAGCCGACGGACATCAGTACCAGGCCGATGCTCACTGCAATGGCCGGGAGCCATATCTTCGTTTTGATGCTCAGTGCCATTCGCGCCTCTGTATTTGATGGATGGACGATGTAACTATATGTCGCTGCCATGGTACGACATGGATGCGCCCACCGGCCAGCGACAATCACCCAATGCACCATACCCCCAACGCCTCGCCTTTGCACCCCTTCGCCACGCTGACACCCGACGTGGTGCTGGACGCGCTGGCCAGCGTGGGGCTGTTTGGCGACGGGCGGCTGATGGCGCTGTCGTCGTATGAAAACCGCGTATACCAGGTCACGCTGGAGGACGGCAGCCGCGTGGTGGCCAAGTTCTACCGCCCGGGGCGCTGGAGCGAGGCGCAAATTCTGGAAGAACACGCCTTTGCCGCCGAACTCATGGCCGCCGAAGTGCCCGCCGTAGGCCCCCTGGTGCGGGAGGGTCGCACGCTGCATCCGCACGGCGGCTTCCAGTTCTCGGTCA
>DMZZ01000391.1:0-8197 GCA_003484805.1 Comamonadaceae bacterium
TGGACGTGCGCTGTGGCCATATTTTGTCTGTAGATGACACGGGCGTCCTGGTGGCATGCGGCGAGGGCGCACTGCGCCTGACCATGATGCAGCGCTCCGGGGGCAAGCGCCTGGCAGCCGCTGATTTTCTGCACGGATTCGATCTGCATCCGGGCATGGTGCTCGGCGTACCTGCGGCGGGAGCGGGCGGGTGAGCTGGCTCGCGGTGGGTGCCGCCGTGCGCCATCCGTCGTTTCGCCAGGGGGTGAACGACATGCTGGGCCCGGCGGTGGGCGTTGGCGCCTGGGGGCTGGTGACCGGCGTGGCCATGGTCAAGAGTGGCATGTCGGTTCCCATGGCGTTGCTCATGTCGCTGCTGGTGTACGCGGGGAGCGCGCAGCTGGCGGTGATCCCCTTGCTGGCGGCAGGTGCGCCACTCTGGGTGGTGTGGCTCACGGCGGCTTGCGTGAACCTGCGCTTCGTGATTTTCAGCAGCATGTGGCGCACGTATTTCCAGCCGCTGCCCTTGCGCCAGCGGCTCACGATTGGCTATTTCAGTGGCGACGTGATCTTCGTGGCTTTCATGAAGCGCTTCCCCGAGCCTCGGCCCGGTCCGGGGCAGGTGCCTTACTTCTGGGGGGCGGCATCGGTGAACTGGGCGGCCTGGCAAATCCCTTCGATCGCCGGCATCCTGCTGGCCCATGCCATACCGCTGTCCTGGGGTCTGGGCTTTGCCGGTGTGCTGGCGCTGCTGGGCATCTTGCTTTCACTGCTATTTGATCGCGCCACCTGGCTGGCCACGGGCGTGGCGGCCACGGCGGCCATCGCGGCCTTTGCCCTGCCGCTCAAGCTCAACATCCTCGTGGCGATCGCTGCCGCCGTGGCAGCGGGCTTGATGATGGAGGCGGTGGAGCGCCGGCGCCGCGGGGTAGCACCGGGCCATGGAGACGGTGCGCCATGAGTGCGGATGAACTCTGGCTGGTCCTGGTCATTGCGGTGCTGGCAGCCATCACGGTGCTGGCGCGGGCGTTCTTCATGATCCCGGAGCGCGAAATCCCCATGCCGGACTGGTTGCGCCGCGGCTTGAAATATGCGCCGCTGGCCGCCCTGACGGCCGTGATTGCACCGGAAATTCTCATGACACAGGGAAACCTCATCGGCACGCTACAGGATGCGCGCCTGCCCGCAGTCCTGTGTGCCACGGCCTACTATTTCTGGCGGCGCGGCATTCTGGGCACCATCGTCGTGGGCATGCTGGTCTATCTGCCGCTGCACGTCGGTCTGGGCTGGTAACCGCTGGCGCGTGCCTACAATGGCAGCCCTGCCGCATGTGCGACTTGCCAGACTGACCATTGCCATGAACATTCTTCGCTTCTCCGATCTGAGCGCCCAGGGCCGTGCCCGTGGCCAGCGCGTTTTCATCCGTGCCGACCTGAACGTGCCGCTCGATGGCGACGGTGCCATTACCGAGGACACGCGCATCCGCGCCTCGGTGCCCTGCATCCAGATGGCGCTGGATGCCGGTGCGGCCGTCATGGTCACCAGCCATCTGGGTCGTCCGACCGAAGGGGCATTCAAGCCGGAAGATTCCCTGGCGCCTGTGGCGGCGCGCCTGTCCAGCCTGCTGGGCCGCGACGTGCCCCTGGTCGCCGACTGGGTTGACGGTGTGCAGGTGCAGCCGGGACAGGTGGTGTTGCTGGAGAACTGCCGCGTCAATGTGGGCGAGAAGAAAAACAGCGAAACCCTGGCGCGCAAGCTCGCAGCGCTGTGCGATATTTTTGTCAACGATGCCTTCGGTACGGCCCACCGTGCCGAGGGAACGACTTACGGCATCGCCCAGTTTGCACCGATTGCCTGCGCCGGCCCGCTGCTCGCGGCCGAAATCGATGCCATCACCAAGGCACTGGCCAGCCCGAAACGCCCGCTGGCGGCCATTGTGGCGGGCTCCAAGGTGTCCACCAAACTCACCATTCTCCAAAGCCTGTCAAAGAACGTGGATCAGCTGATCGTCGGTGGTGGCATTGCCAACACTTTCATGCTGGCTGCGGGCCTGCCGATCGGCAAGAGTCTGGCGGAGCCAGGATTGCTGGATGAGGCGCGCGCGGTGATCAACGCCATGAAGGCCCGCGGAGCCGAGGTGCCTATTCCCACGGATGTGGTCACGGCCAAGACATTTTCGGCCGATGCGCCCGCTGTCATCAAGGCGGCCCAGGACGTGGCTGAGGATGACCTGATTCTGGACATCGGGCCCGAAACGGCCCGCCGCCTGGCGGACCAGCTCCTGCAGGCTGGCACCATCGTCTGGAACGGGCCGGTGGGTGTTTTTGAGTTCGCACCCTTTGAAAATGGAACGCGGACCATTGCACAGGCCATTGCCAGGTCGCCTGCATTCAGTATTGCCGGGGGAGGGGATACCCTGGCAGCCATTGCCAAATACGGTATCGAGAAAGACATGGGATATATCTCGACCGGTGGCGGGGCATTTCTCGAAGTGCTCGAAGGGAAAACACTGTCGGCTTTCGAGATTCTTGAAAAGCGCGCTTCGACCTGATGGGGGCGGGGAAGCTTCGGACTGTGACAAAAACAACAAAGCGTCTGCATCCGGGCGCAGTTGATGCATTTCTTTTCGGTGGATTCAATTGTGAGGCGCATCGCCTGTCCACTCGCAAGGTCAGGTGATGCACGCCCTCTCATCGTGGAACGGTCCAACACGATTGGATTGCCCTGACAACTTAATGCCGTGGAAAGATGCAGCCGTGTAGTTGAGTTACCCACTGGGCGGAATTGTCAGGGCATCTACAGGTTGGAAGGAAGACGGGTGGCAAAAGGGCACTTGGTCATTGATCGCGTGCATGTCCGGTCTCGATCCCGCCGAAATAAGAGGCCGTGCAGGGTATGGCTTCTGCCAGTACAAGCGCCTTTGTAAAGGTAGAGAGATGTTTCGCACGTCGTTGCGGGCATGTAACCCAATCCGTGTGAAAATTGGAATCTAATTACATATACGAAAGAAGCTGTTCATGTTGTTGCGTCGCGCCACCAAGATTGTTGCCACTCTGGGTCCCGCCTCCAGTGAGGCGCTGCTTCTGGAGCAAATGATCAAGGCAGGCGTGAATGTGGTGCGCCTCAACTTCAGCCACGGAACCGCGCAGGACCATATCGACCGCGCAAGGATGGTGCGTGAGGCAGCGCAGCGGGCGGGCAGGGAAGTGGCCATCATGGCGGACCTGCAGGGTCCCAAGATTCGTGTCGGCAAATTTGTGCAGGGGCGAGTGATGCTGGAGGCCGGGGCGCCCTTCGTGCTGGACGCATCCCGGACCGAACCGGGGGACCAGGATGGGGTGGGTCTGGATTACAAGGAACTTCCCCGGGACACCCGTGCCGGCGACGTACTCCTTTTGAATGACGGTCTTATTGTTCTTACCGTGGACGCGGTGCGTGGCGAAGCAGTGCACACCACGGTCAAGATTGGTGGCGAGCTCTCGAACAACAAGGGCATCAACAAGCAGGGCGGTGGTCTGACAGCGCCCGCATTGACGGCAAAGGACATGGAGGACATCCGCACGGCCATGAGTCTGCAGGCCGACTATGTGGCGGTGAGCTTTCCAAAAAACGCCACGGACATGGAAATGGCACGCCAGCTGTGCAATGTGGCGGCTGCGCCTTACAAGCACCGGCCAGGGCTGATTGCAAAAATCGAGCGGGCAGAGGCCATTCCACGGCTGGAGGAAATTCTGCGGGCCAGCGACGGCATCATGGTGGCGCGTGGTGACCTGGCCGTGGAGGTGGGTAATGCGGTGGTGCCCGCGCTCCAGAAGAAAATGATCCGGATGGCGCGTGACATGGACAAGGTGGTCATCACGGCAACGCAGATGATGGAGAGCATGATCAACAACCCCGTGCCGACACGCGCCGAGGTCAGCGATGTCGCCAACGCGGTACTTGATGGCACGGATGCCGTCATGCTCAGTGCGGAGACTGCTGCGGGTAAATATCCGCTCGAAACCGTGCTGGAGATGGCGAAAATCTGCGCTGCGGCGGAAGCGGCCGAAGATGTGCAGCTCGATGCAGATTTTTCGGGGCGTACCTTTGGGAGCATCGACCAATCGATTGCCATGGGGGCATTATTCACGGCGCACCACCTCGGTGCCAAGGCCATCGTTGCCATGACCGATAGCGGCTCCACCGCCCTGTGGATGAGCCGCCACCGCATCCATATCCCGATCTACGCGCTGACCCCCAAGATCGCGACACAGCGACGCATGGCGCTCTTTCGCAACGTGCGGCCGCTGCTCATGGATACCAGCGCAGACCGTGATACGGCCTTGGAGCAGGCAGAGCGGCACCTCAAAATGCGCAACATTGTCAGCAGCGGAGACGTCTACGCCATCACCTGCGGCGAGCCCATGGGGGCACCCGGGGGAACCAATATGCTGAAAATTTGCCGCGTCGTCTGAATGTGTGCCCTGGAATGCGCGGGCAGGTGTTGCCTGCCTTGAGGGTAGAGAAGGAAGTGATAGGGAGGGTCGGAGGCCGCTAAAATCAGCGGTTACCAAGCGGTTACCGCCGCCCTGTACCGTTTTCTGTGCCTCCCTAACCCTGATCGGATCACTACCATGCCTCTCGTATCGATGCGCGAACTGCTTGACCATGCCGCCAGCAATGGCTATGGCATTCCTGCCTTCAACGTCAACAACCTGGAGCAGGTGCAGGCTGTGATGGCGGCAGCCGACGAGGTGGGGGCGCCCGTGATTCTTCAGGCCAGCGCAGGAGCACGCAAGTACGCTGGCGAGAGCTTCATCAAGCACCTGATTCAGGCCGCCTGCGAAGCCTATCCGCACATTCCGCTGGTCATGCACCAGGACCATGGCACCTCGCCCAAGATCTGCCAGGGCGCGATTGACCTCGGCTTTGGTTCGGTCATGATGGACGGCTCGCTGATGGAAGATGGCAAGACCCCCGCTTCTTTCGAATACAACGTCGACGTCACTCGCAAGGTCGTCGAGATGGCTCACAAGGTAGGCGTGACCGTGGAAGGTGAACTTGGCTGCCTGGGTTCGCTGGAAACCGGCGAGGCGGGCGAGGAAGACGGTATCGGCGCCGTCGGCAAGCTTGACCACAGCCAGATGCTGACCGATCCTGAAGAGGCCGCGCAGTTTGTCAAGGCCACCCAGCTGGATGCGCTGGCGATTGCCATCGGCACCAGCCATGGCGCCTACAAGTTCACCCGCCCACCCACTGGCGACGTGCTGGCCATCTCGCGCGTCAAGGAAATCAACGCCCGCATCCCCAACACCCACCTGGTGATGCATGGATCGTCGTCGGTGCCGCAGGATCTGCTGGCCATCATCAACCAGTACGGCGGCAAGATGAAGGAAACCTACGGCGTGCCTGTCTCGGAGATCCAGGAAGCCATCAAGTACGGCGTGCGCAAGATCAACATCGATACCGATATCCGCCTCGCCATGACCGGTGCTGTGCGCAAATTTCTGGCCGAAAACCCCGACAAGTTCGATGCCCGTGAATGGCTCAAGCCCGCGCGCGAAGCCGCCAAGGCCATCTGCAAGCAGCGCTATCTTGAATTCGGCTGCGAAGGCCAGGGCTCCAGGATCAAGGGTGCGAACCTGCTGATGATGGCGCAAAAATACGCTGCGGGTGAACTGGCCCAAGTGGTGAACTGACGCCACGCATCCATACAGAAAAACGGCAGCATAGGGGCTGCCGTTTTTGTTTGGGGGCTCTTCTCTACCCGAGCATGTTCGATAGAAGATAGGACCGTGAAATTTCTTCATGTAAGCTCGCGGTCAGTTTGTCCGTGCGATTGCGGTGTGGAGCATGCTTGCCCCGATTCACGACACATGCAAGACCCAGAGACGCTTGCGCAACGATCACGAAACCTGGAGGAGACCATTCATGCAAACCAACCCCACCCCACCGGCGCAGCGCATCGGCGTGCCCCGGGAAACCTTCCATGGCGAAAAACGCGTGGCCACGGTGCCCGATGTGGTGGAGAAGCTCATCAAGCTTGGCTTCTCGGTCGCTGTCGAATCCGGTGCGGGCGATGCCGCCCATTGCAGCGATGAAGCCTACCGCGCCGCTGGTGCCGAGGTGCTGCCGGATGCCGCCGCGCTGTGGGCTGCTTCGGACATCGTGCTCAAGGTGCGTCCGCCCAGCAGCGACGAAGTGGCGCTGATGCGTGATGGCGGTACGTTGATCGGTTTTGTCTGGCCCGCCCAGAACCCTGAACTGATGCAGCAGCTCGCTGCCAGGAACGCCACGGTGCTGGCCATTGACTGCCTGCCCCGCACCTTGAGCCGTGCACAGAAGATGGACGCGCTGACATCCACCGCAGGGGTGAGCGGTTACCGCGCCGTGATCGAAGCGGCCAATGCCTTCGGCCGCTATTTCAACGGCCAGATCACGGCCGCGGGCAAGGTGCCCCCGGCCAAGGTATTCATCGCAGGTGCGGGCGTGGCGGGCCTGGCGGCCATCGGAACGGCAGCCAACCTGGGCGCCATCGTGCGGGCCAACGATACGCGCGCCGAGGTGGCTGACCAGGTCAAGTCGCTGGGCGGTGAGTTCGTCAAGGTGGACTATGAAGAAGAGGGCTCGGGCGGTGGCGGCTACGCCAAGGTGATGAGCGAGGGCTTCCAGGCTGCACAACGCCAGATGTACGCCGCCCAGGCCAAGGACGCGGACATCATCATCACGACGGCCCTGATCCCCGGCAAGCCCGCGCCCAAGCTCATCACTGCCGAGATGGTGCAGTCGATGAAGCCGGGCAGCGTGATCGTGGACATGGCGGCCGAGCAGGGCGGCAACTGCGAACTGACCGTGCCCGGCGAGGCCGTGGTGCGCCACGGCGTGACCATCATCGGCTACACCGATCTGGCTTCGCGTCTGGCCAAACAGTCGTCCACGCTGTATGCCACCAACCTCATGCGCCTGATCGAGGAACTGTGCAAGGCCAAGGACGGCGTGGCCGTGGTCAACATGGAAGACGACGCCATCCGGGGCCTGACGGTCATCAAGGAGGGTGCCATCACCTGGCCCGCACCGCCGCTCAAGGCAGCGCCGGCGCCCGCGCCCAAGCCTGCCGCAGCCCCTGTGGCCGAAAAGAAAAGCGGGCATGGCCACGGCAGCAGCGCCCCGTTGCCCGCCAAGACCCTGGCCATTCTCTTTGCCGTGGCTGCGCTGGCGTTCTGGTTCATCGGAGCCTATGCGCCCACGGCCTTCCTGGGGCACTTCACGGTGTTCGTGCTGGCCTGCTTCATCGGCTACATGGTCGTGTGGAACGTCACGCCCGCGCTGCACACGCCGCTGATGAGCGTGACCAACGCCATTTCCAGCATCATCGCCATCGGCGCGCTGGTGCAGATCGCGCCGCCGGAAGCGGGTGTCAATGGGCGCCCCGACGGGCTGATCCTCTGGCTGGCCTTTGCCGCCATTGTGCTCACCGCTGTCAACATGTTCGGCGGATTCGCCGTGACGCGCCGCATGCTCGCCATGTTCCGCCGATAAGAACGAGACACAACTAGAACACGCAAGGAAAGATGCTCATGTCCCAAAGTCTCGCCACGGTGGCCTATCTTGGCGCCGCCATTCTTTTTATCCTGAGCCTGGGTGGCTTGTCCAACCCGGAAACCTCGCGCCGCGGCAACCTGTTCGGCATGGTCGGCATGGCGCTGGCCGTGCTGGCCACGGTGTTCGGCCCGCGCGTCAGCCCCATGGGCGTCGCCTGGATCGTCGGTGCGCTGGTGGTGGGCGGTGGCATCGGCCTGTACGCCGCCAAGGTCGTGAAGATGACCCAGATGCCCGAGCTGGTCGCGCTCATGCACAGCCTGGTGGGTCTGGCGGCCTGCCTGGTCGGCTTTGCCAGTTATGTGGATACTTCGATCCAGCTGCAGGGCGCGGAGAAGGTCATCCACGAGGTGGAAATCTACGTCGGCATCCTGATCGGTGCTGTTACCTTCTCGGGCTCGCTGATTGCGTTCGGCAAGCTCAACGGCAAGATCGGCGGCAAGCCGCTGCTGCTGCCCGCGCGCCACTGGATGAATCTGGTCGGCCTGCTGGTGGTGATCTGGTTCGGTCGCGAGTTCGTTCACGCATCCACGGTGGCCGAAGGCATGCTGCCGCTGATCGTGATGACCGTGATCGCGCTGCTGTTTGGCGTGCACATGGTGATGGCCATTGGTGGTGCCGACATGCCGGTGGTGGTGTC
>DMZZ01000391.1:8220-8814 GCA_003484805.1 Comamonadaceae bacterium
TGTCGTACATCATGTGCAACGCAATGAACCGCAACTTCATCAGCGTGATCGCGGGCGGCTTTGGTTCCGGTGGCGGTTCGACGCCCGCCCCATCGGGCGAAGCGGCCGAGCCGCAGGGTGAGGTGGTGCCGGTGAGCGCTGCCGAGACGGCCGAACTGCTGCGCGATGCCAAGAGCGTCATCATCGTGCCGGGTTACGGCATGGCCGTGGCGCAGGCACAGCACACGGTGTACGAGATCACCAAGACCCTGCGCGAGAAGGGCGTGAATGTGCGTTTCGGCATCCACCCGGTCGCAGGCCGTATGCCGGGCCACATGAACGTGCTGCTGGCCGAGGCCAAGGTGCCCTACGACATCGTGATGGAGATGGACGAGATCAACGAGGACTTCCCGGACACTGACGTCGTCATGGTCATCGGCGCCAACGACATCGTGAACCCCAGCGCGCTGGATGACCCCTCCAGCCCCATCGCCGGCATGCCGGTGCTGGAAGTGTGGAAGGCCCGTACCTCGATCGTGATGAAACGCTCCATGGCCTCGGGCTATGCGGGCGTGGACAACCCTTTGTTTTACAAGGACAACAACCGCATGCTGT
>DMZZ01000292.1:0-4288 GCA_003484805.1 Comamonadaceae bacterium
CCTTGGCCGTAGCGCCTGGCGTCGTAGTCCACACGCTGGCATTCGTGGGGGTGCTGGCCCTGCAGTGACGGGGGCGGGAGGCGCCACCGATAATCGGTGCATGACTTCTCCTTCCCCCCAAGCCGACACCGATTTCGGCTCGCTGGCCCTGAGCCCCGCCACGGTGGACAACCTTCAGCAGCTCGGCTACACCCAGATGACGCCCATCCAGGCGGCCGCCCTGCCATTGGCGCTGCTGCGCAAGGACCTGATCGCCCAGGCCAGCACCGGCAGCGGAAAGACCGCCGCCTTCGGTTTGGCGCTGCTGGCGAACCTGAACCCGCGCCGCTTTGCCGTGCAGGCGCTGGTGCTTTGCCCCACGCGCGAACTGGCCGACCAGGTGGCCACCGAGATCCGGCGACTCGCCCGCGCCGAGGAGAACATCAAGGTCGTGACACTGTGCGGCGGCGTGCCGCTGCGCGGCCAGATGCTGAGCCTGGAGCACGGCGCGCACATCGTGGTGGGTACGCCCGGCCGGGTGATGGACCACCTGGAGCGCGGCAGCCTGACGCTCGAAGCCCTCAACACCCTGGTGCTCGACGAAGCCGACCGCATGCTCGACATGGGCTTCTTCGACGACATCGCCACCGTGGCGCGCCAGTGCCCCAACGACCGCCAGACCCTGCTCTTCTCGGCCACCTACCCGGAGGGCATCGCCAAGCTCAGCCAGCAGTTCATGAAGAGCCCGCAGAGAATCACGGTGCAGGCCCAGCACAGCGCGACCAAAATCGCTCAGCGCTGGTACGAGGTGAAGGAGAGCGAACGCCTGCACGCGGTGTCGCTGCTGCTGGGCCATTTCCGGCCCGAATCGTCCATCGCCTTCTGCAACACCAAACAGCAGTGCCGTGATCTTGTGGCCGTGCTGCAGGCGCAGGGCTACAGCGCGCTGGCCCTGTTTGGCGAACTGGAGCAACGTGAGCGGGACCAGGTGCTGGTGCAGTTTGCCAACCGCAGCTGTTCGGTGCTGGTGGCCACTGACGTCGCGGCGCGCGGGCTGGACATCGCCGACCTGGCGGCCGTCATCAACGTGGACGTGACGCCCGACCCCGAGGTGCACATCCACCGCATCGGCCGCACCGGCCGGGGCGACGCCGAGGGACTGGCCTTGAACCTGGCGAGCATGGACGAGATGGGCAGTGTGGGCAAGATCGAGCAGCTCCAGGGCCGCGAGTCCAGCTGGCATCCCCTGACCGAGCTCACACCCACGGGCAGCGGTCCGCTGGTACCGCCCATGGCCACGTTGCAGATCATCGGTGGGCGCAAGGAGAAGATCCGCGCGGGCGACGTGCTGGGCGCGCTCACCGGCGACATGGGCTTCACGCGCGCGCAGGTCGGCAAGATCAATGTGAACGACTTCTCCACCTACGTGGCAGTCGACCGCGCCATTGCGGCCCAGGCTGTGCAGCGCCTCAACAGTGGACGCGTAAAGGGCAAGAGCGTCAAGACACGGCTGGTGACGGACTGAAGTGATGTTGCAGAAAGAACAACCGTCGGCGGCTCCCCGGCCCTGGCTCACGCCCCGCAACCTGCTGTGGACGTCGGTCTGCGTGGCTGTGATCACCATCGCGCTCAAAACCCTGGCCTGGTACGTGACCGGCTCGGTGGGCCTGTTGTCGGACGCCATGGAGTCCTTCGTCAACCTGGCCAGCGCAGTGTTCGCACTGTCCATGGTGACGGTGGCGCAGCTGCCTGCCGACGACAACCACCCCTACGGGCACCACAAGGCCGAGTACTTTTCCTCGGGCTTCGAGGGCATCCTCATCGTGGGGGTGTCGGCGGGCATCCTGTGGGCGGCCGTACACCGGCTGCTGGACCCGCAACCGCTGGAGCAGGTGGGCTGGGGCCTGGGACTTTCGGTCGTCAGTTCTGCGCTCAACGGCCTGCTGGCCTGGGTGATGTTCCGCACCGCGCGTGAACACCGCTCCATCGCGCTGGAAGCCGATGCGCGCCACCTGGTCACCGATGTCTGGACCTCGGCCGGTGTGCTGATAGGGCTGGTGGGGGCGGCCTTCACCGGTTGGCTGTGGCTCGATGCGGTGGCGGCCATCATCGTGGCACTCAACATCCTCAAGGAAGGCGTCGAACTGGTCTGGCGCTCCTCGCAAGGCCTGATGGACGAGGCCGTGGAGCCCGAGGTGCAGGCCACCATCGACGCCACACTGCAAGGCTTCGTGCAAGGCCAGCCGCCGGGCGCATTGCGCTTCGACCATGTCTCCACGCGCCGTGCCGGTCAGCGCCGCTATGTCGATATGCACATGCACATGCCGGCCGACTGGACCCTGCACCACGCCGCCGAACTGCGCGGCCAGGTCGAGCGCGCCCTGATGGATGCCGTGCCTGGCCTGCGCGCGACCATTGAACTGCTGCCGACTGACGTGGAAGCCCATTTCGATGACCCGAAGGGTGTCGCATGATCGCGCTATTGCAACGGGTGCGCCAGGCGCGCGTGGAGGTGGAGGGCGCCACCGTGGGCGCCATCGACTCGGGCCTGCTGGTGCTGGTGTGCGCCGAGCGCGGCGATACCGAGCAGGAAGCCGACAAGCTTCTGGCAAAAATCCTCAAGCTGCGCATCTTCAGCGACGATGCCGGCAAGATGAACAAGAGTGTGCAGGACATCGGCGGCGGCCTGCTGCTGGTCAGCCAGTTCACGCTGGCCGCCGACACCTCGGGCGGCAACCGCCCCGGCTTCAGCCAGGCAGCGGCGCCCGATGAAGGGCGGCGACTGTATGACTATGTGGTGGAGCGGGCGCGTGCTGCGCACCCCGTAGTGCAGACGGGCCAATTCGCGGCCGACATGCAGGTGCACCTGGTCAACGACGGGCCGGTGACGATTCCGATGCGCATCGCGCCCGCCCAGGCCTGCGCGGGCGCGTGAAAACCTTTCTGCTCTACCTGGCCACGGCGCTGGCCGAAATTGTGGGCTGCTACCTGCCCTGGCTGTGGCTGCGCCAGAACGGCCCGGTGTGGCTGCTGCTGCCCGCAGCGGCCAGCCTCGCGCTGTTTGCCTGGCTGCTGACCCTGCACGATGCTGCTTCGGGCCGGGTCTATGCCGCCTATGGCGGCGTGTACATCGGTGCGGCCATCGGATGGCTGTGGGCGGTGGACGGCGTGCGCCCGTCCGCCTGGGATGTAGTGGGCGTGGCCGTTGCCTTGCTGGGCATGGCGCTGATTGCCTTCCAGCCGCGCTGAGGTTGAATGCATCCGCCCTGCTCGCGCACTCCACTGTAAGAAGGGGTGTGCATTGGCTTCAAAAAAAAGAGCTGTCAGCGCTTTACATATAAGCGCTGGAGCCGGTTTTTCATTGCTTTTTCGCCGCCGCCACCAGCGGTGACACCGGCAGCACCCTGAACGCCATCGACGCCAGCGCCAGCCAGCCCGCGATGGCCAGCATGACCGCCGTGTGCGGGTCCATCCCCCGCTGCTGCGCCCAGGTGGCGACGATGCCGGTGAACCACTGCATCAGCGCCACCCCCAGGAACATGGCCATGGTGAAGGCCGAGAGGGCGCGGCCTGTCAGTGTGGCCGGGTAGGAGGCGCGCACGTCGGCGTACTGCAGCACGCCGTAACCCGATAGCAGGCCCATCAGCAGGATCAGCGCCACGCTGGCCGCTGCGTGCTGCAGCAGCGCCAGGGCCGCGAACAGCGCGGCCATCAGCAGCGAGATGTTGGCGATCCACGGCCGACGGCGGGCGACGCCCGGGTCCAGCCGGCCCGACAGGCCGGGCGCGAACAGCGCGATGAGCGAGAGGGCGAGCGCGACGTTGCCGCTGTCCACCAGCGAGAGCTGGTAGCGGTCCATCAGCAGCGGCGCCAGCCACAGGCCGCGCAACGACAGGAAGGCGGCGTAGCCCGACATGCCCAGCACCAGGATGCCCCAGGTGTGGGGGAGGGCCAGCAATTCGGCAAAGCGCCGCAGCGCCTGGCCCCAGGTCTCGCGCCCGGCCGGGGGCGGAGCCCGCAGCGCGGGCTCGTGCACCCGCAGGTAGATCAGCAGCCACGACAGCGCGCTCAGGCCCGCCAGCACCGCGTAGCCCGTGCGCCAGCCGCCGCCGTGCTGCACCAGCCACGCCAGCGGGGTACCGGTGAACAGCAGGCCCAGCCCGCCCACGCCCATGCCCATGCCCGAGAAGTAGGCAAAACGATTGGCCGGAAAGTGCCGTGCAATGAACAGCGTGCAGGCTAGGAATGCCGGTGAGCAGCCCACGCCGATCAGCAGCTGCCCCACCATCAGCCAGGCGTAATCGGGCGC
>DMZZ01000133.1:0-10078 GCA_003484805.1 Comamonadaceae bacterium
ATGGGGCGCTGGAAGGCCACGATGATCCAGCGCACGAAGAAGAACAGCAGCGTCGAGGCGATCAGCAGCACGGCCAGGATGGCGTTGACCGATTCGCGGATGACCTGGTAGATCTGCCCGTTGATGCTGCCGTATTCCTCTGCCACGCTCTTGGAATGTGCCGTGGCCAGCGCCACGCCCCTGGCCACCTGTTCCTTGGCGTCGTCAATGGCGGCGGCGATGGCATCGGGGTCGATGGCGCGCGGCAGTTTGCGCTTGGCATTGATGTAGCTGTCCAGGGCGCGATCGACGCGGTCGGTCACCGCCATGATGCCCTGCAGGTACTGCAGATCGGCCGGGCTGGTGGTGGCCAGCGAGCGCACGACGTTCTCGATGAACGTGCCGCTCGATCCCGTCTGGCGCAGGCTCAGGCGCGCATTGACGGCGCGGATCGCCTTGACGTGGTCGCGCATCGACTGGACGGCGAGCAGATCGGCGCCCGTATCGGTCGGGCCGATGAACTGCAGGTCGCGGTCGATGTTTTGCAGGTGGGACAGTACCTCGCGCGCCGCCAGGTCGTGCGGCATGATCTGCTCGGACACCAGGTGGTACTTGTACTGGATGGCGGTGAGCGCGAACACAGTGACGACCGCCATCGACCCAAACCAGAACAGGGTGCCGATGGCCAGCAGCAGAAACTTCTGCTTGATCGGCAGATCGACGAAGGTCAGCAGCCGCAAAAAGCGGCGCAGCAATCCCGGGGTGGGGGTAGCGGCCATGTCCTCGACTGTCACTGTGTCGGTGCGGCCGCGATCGTCTTCGTGCATGGTCATTCTCGTGTGGGGGTAAGTCCGGAGCGGGGCCAGGGCGCCAGACAGGCTGCGGGGCTGCGTGTGTGAGCACACCTCGCAAGAATGTATCAAAAAGTTGCACGCATTTTGCACCAATGGCCGGGCGGCCCATTTGCCGCTGGAGAGCGCCGCGTGCATGGTCTGCAATCGCCGGTAAAATAGGCGTTCGTCCAAGGAGCGTTGCAGCGGCATGTGCCGTCAGGCTTGGACCGTGCCCCCGAACCGCAACGACGCTCACCTGTTTGTCGGTTTTTTGCACAGGTGAGTCGCATGTCTGAAATTTCCCTTCCCCCCATGAGGCTGTCGGGCCTGGAGCCCGTGACCATCGGCGCGGACGCGCTTTTCGTCAACGTGGGCGAGCGCACCAACGTCACCGGCTCCAAGGCGTTCGCGCGCATGATCCTCAACGGCCAGTTCGAGGAAGCCCTGGCCGTGGCCCGCCAGCAGGTGGAAAACGGCGCACAGGTCATCGACGTCAACATGGACGAGGCCATGCTCGACAGCCAGGCCGCCATGGTGCGTTTCCTGAACCTGATGGCCTCCGAACCCGACATCGCGCGCCTGCCCATCATGGTGGACAGCTCCAAGTGGACGGTCATCGAGGCCGGTTTGCGCTGCCTGCAGGGCAAGGGCATCGTCAACTCCATCTCGATGAAGGAGGGGGTTCAGGAATTCAAGCGCCAGGCGCGTCTGGTCAAGCGCTACGGCGCGGCGGCGGTGGTGATGGCTTTCGACGAGAAGGGCCAGGCAGACACCTACGAGCGCAAGATCGAGATCTGCGAGCGTGCCTACCGCATCCTTGTGGATGAGGTGGATTTTCCGGCCGAGGACATCATCTTCGACCCCAACATCTTCGCCATTGCCACGGGCATCGAAGAGCACAACAACTACGCGGTGGACTTCATCAACGCCACGCGCTGGATCAAGCAGAACCTGCCGGGCGCCAAGGTGTCGGGCGGCGTGTCCAACGTATCGTTCAGTTTCCGTGGCAACGACCCGGTGCGCGAGGCCATCCACACCGTGTTCCTGTACCACGCGATTCAAGCGGGTATGGACATGGGCATCGTCAATGCCGGCATGGTGGGCGTCTACGACGACCTCGAACCCGTGCTGCGCGAGCGCGTCGAAGACGTGGTGCTCAACCGCCGCCCCGACGCAGGTGAGCGCCTGGTCGAGATTGCCGAAACCGCCAAGAGCGGCGCCAAGGACGAGAGCAAGAAGCTCGAATGGCGAGGCACGCCCGAGCACACCAAGACCGTGGGCGAGCGCCTGAGCCATGCGCTGGTGCATGGCATCACCGACTTCATTGTGGAAGACACCGAAGAAGCCTACCGCGAGATCCTGGCTCGGGGCGGGCGCCCGCTGCACGTCATTGAAGGCCCGCTCATGGACGGCATGAGCGTGGTCGGCGACCTGTTCGGTCAGGGCAAGATGTTTCTGCCGCAGGTGGTCAAGAGCGCGCGCGTGATGAAGCTCGCCGTGGCGCACCTGATTCCCTACATCGAGGAAGAAAAGCGCCAGGACGAGGCGGCCGGGCGCGACGTGCGCACCAAGGGCAAGATCGTCATCGCCACCGTCAAGGGCGACGTGCACGACATCGGCAAGAACATCGTCACCGTGGTCTTGCAGTGCAACAACTTCGAGGTCATCAACATGGGCGTGATGGTGCCCTGCCACGAAATCCTGGCGCGCGCCAAGGCCGAAGGGGCCGACATCATCGGCCTGTCGGGNNAGCCTCGAAGAGATGCAGTACGTCGCTGCCGAAATGCACAAGGACGACTACTTCCGCGTCAAGAAAATACCGCTCCTGATTGGCGGAGCCACCTGCAGCCGCGTACACACCGCCGTGAAGATTGCCCCGCACTACGAAGGCCCCGTGGTCTATGTGCCCGACGCCTCGCGCAGCGTGGGCGTGGCGCAAAGCCTGCTGGGCGACAACGCCGGCAGCTTTGTGCAGGAAGTGCAGGCCGACTACGACAAGGTGCGCAGCCAGCACGCCAACAAGAANNTACCGGCCCACCGCGCCGCGTGCGCTGGGCCGCCGTGTGTTCAAGAACTTCGACCTGGCCGAACTGGTGCCCTACCTGGATTGGGGCCCGTTCTTCCAGACCTGGGACCTGGCGGGTGCCTACCCGGCCATCCTGCAGGACGAGGTGGTGGGGCAGGAGGCGCAGCGCGTCTTTGCCGACGGCAAGGCCATGCTGAAAAAAATCATCGAAGGCCGCTGGCTGCAGGCCAGCGGCGTGATGGCGCTGCTGCCCGCCAACAGCGTGGGCGACGACATTGAGTTCTACACCGACGAAACGCGCAGCCAGGTCGCCATGACCTGGTACGGCCTGCGCCAGCAGACGGAAAAGCACGCGGTCGAAGGCGTGATGCGCCCGAGCCGCTGCCTGGCCGACTTTGTGGCGCCCAAGAACAGCGGCATCGCCGACTACGCCGGGCTGTTTGCCGTGACGGCCGGTCTGGGCGTGGAGAAGAAAGAGCAGGAGTTCCTGGCCGCGCACGACGACTACTCGGCCATTCTGTTCAAGAGCCTGGCCGACCGCCTTGCCGAGGCTTTTGCCGAATGCCTGCACCAGCGCGTGCGCACCGACCTGTGGGGCTATGCCCAGGGGGAAGCCTTGAGCAACGATGCGCTCATCGCCGAGCAGTACCAGGGCATCCGCCCGGCGCCCGGCTACCCGGCCTGCCCCGATCACAGTGCCAAGCGCGATCTGTTTGCGCAACTGCAGTGCAGCGAGATCGGCATGCAGCTCACCGAGGGCCTGGCCATGGCCCCTGCTGCGAGCGTGAGCGGTTTTTACCTGGGCCACCCCGAGGCCACCTATTTCAGCGTGGGCAAGATTGGTGAGGACCAGGTGGAGGACATGGCGCAGCGCCGGGGCATGGACGTGGCGGAGCTGACGCGGCTGCTGGCGCCGAATTTGTGATGCTATCGATTAGTGAGCTGATGGCGCTTATGGAATAAGTGCCGAAGGCCGATTCGGATGCAAAAGGCTCCGCGTGCGGAGCCTTTTTGTTGCGTGCAGGCATGGCTTTGTAGCGGTCGGGGGCAGGATGAGTATCCATTCGAGGGCACAGGCTGGTAGGCTTTGCGCCTGAGGCTGGCCAGCGGCGTGCCCCCAGGTGCTTGCCCGAACAGCCACCGAACTGCTTGTACACCGCTTTTCAGCCGGGCCGATAGACCCCTCACCTACAGCAACGCATGCCGCTCTCTTGGAACGAAATCAAAAACAAGGCACTGGCGTTTTCCAAGCGCTGGGAAGACGCCACCCGGGAGGATTCGGACGCCAAGCCGTTCTGGATCGACTTCTTCGAAATCTTCGGCATTAGCGACAAGCGCGTCGCTAGCTTTGAGCACGCGGTCAAAAAGCTGCCGGGGGCAAAGGCCCGCACCGATGGATTTGTGGACCTGTTCTGGCTCGGCATGCTGATGGTGGAGCACAAATCCCGCGGCAAGGATTTGGACAAGGCACTGGACCAGGCCATGGCCTACCTGCCCGGCATCGCTGAGCGCGACTTGCCGCAGGTTATCGTGGTTTGTGACTTCGGCCATTTCCGCGTGCGCCACCTTGCCTCCGGCGAGACGTGCGAATTTGCGCTGAAAGACTTGCACAAGCATGTGCGCCAGTTCGGTTTTATTGCTGGCTACAAGACGCAGGAAATCAAGGCGCAAGACCCGGTCAACATCCGCGCGGCAGAGCGCATGGGCAAGCTGCACGATGCCCTCAAGGCCAGCGGCTACGAGGGCCACGCCCTCGAAGTGTTGCTGGTGCGTCTGCTGTTCTGCCTGTTTGCCGACGACACCGGCATCTTCCAGCCCGCGCAGGCCATGCGCCAGTTTGTGGAAGAGCGCACCAGTGACGATGGCTCCGACCTTGGCCCCCGGCTGGCGCAACTGTTTCAGGTGCTCAACACGCCGGAAGACAAACGCAGCCGCACGCTGGACGAGCAACTGGCAGCCTTCCCCTACGTGAACGGCAAGCTGTTCGCGGAACAGCTCCCCATGGCCGACTTCAGCCGTGCTATGCGCGAAGCCTTTCTGGACGCCTGCGCGCTGGACTGGTCGGCCATCAGCCCGGCCATCTTTGGCAGCCTGTTCCAGAGCATCATGGACGAGAAGGCCCGCCGCAACCTGGGTGCGCACTACACATCGGAAGAAAACATCCTCAAGCTCATCAAGCCATTGTTTCTGGACGAACTCTGGGCCGAGTTCCACAAGGTCAAAAGCAACAAGAGTCGGCTGTCGGAGTTCCACCACAAGCTGCGCTCCCTCACTTTTTTGGACCCGGCCTGCGGGTGTGGAAATTTTCTGGTGATCAGCTACCGCGAACTGCGCTTGCTGGAACTGGAGGTGCTGCGTACCAGCTACCGCGACGGCCAGCAGATGCTGGATGTGAGCCAGCTCATCAGCCTGAACGTGGACCAGTTCTACGGCATCGAGATCGAGGAATTTCCGGCCCAGATTGCGCAGGTGGCGCTGTGGCTGGCAGACCACCAGATGAACCTGCGCGTGAGCGAAGAGTTTGGCCTGTACTTCGCGCGCATTCCGCTCAAAAGCACGCCGCATGTGGTGCACGGCAACGCTCTCACGCTCGATTGGAACGACGTGTTGCCAGCGCAGCGCTGCAGCTATGTGCTGGGCAACCCGCCGTTTGTGGGCGCCAAGTTCATGAGCGAAGCCCAGCGCGAAGACGCGCGCCTGGCCTTCAACGGCATCGACAACGCTGGCTTGCTGGATTTTGTGGCGGCCTGGTATGTCAAAGCCACGCAGTACCTGCAGCCGGTGGTGCCCCGAGCCGGGGTCGAGCCGGCACGGCCCCGCTGCGCCTTTGTGTCCACCAACAGCATCACCCAGGGCGAGCAGGTGGGCGTGCTTTGGGGCTGGCTGCTGGCCCAGGGCGTACACATCCACTTTGCGCACCGCACCTTCAGCTGGAGCAACGAGGCCAAAGGCAAAGCCGCAGTGCACTGCGTGATCGTCGGCTTCGGCCTGGACGACCGGCCCGACAAGACGCTCTACGAATACGAGGACATTAAAGGCGAGCCGCTGGCCGTGCCCGCGAAGAACATCAACCCCTATCTGGTCGATGCGCCGGACGTGGTGCTGCCACGCCGTAGCAAGCCGATTTGTGCAGTCCCTGAGATCGGCATTGGTAACAAGCCGATTGACGACGGCAACTACCTGTTCACCACCGAAGAACGCGATGCCTTCATAGCGAAGGAGCCGGGCAGTGCCAAGTGGTTCCGGCGCTGGCTGGGCGCGGATGAATTCCTCAACGGCTACGAGCGCTGGTGTCTCTGGCTGGGCGACTGCCCGCCGCCAGAGCTGCGTGCCATGCCCGAGGTGATGAAAAGGGTGCAGGCGGTCAAGGCGTTCCGGCTGGCAAGCAAGAGCATCCCAACCCAAAAACTGGCCGACATGCCAACGCGTTTCCATGTGCAGAACATGCCGACTACGCCGTATTTGGTGCTTCCAAAGGTGTCATCTGAACGGCGTTTGTTCATCCCTTTCGGCTTTGAACAGCCATCAACTCTTTGCAGCGATTTGGTGTTCATGGTGTCTGGCGGAACGCTTGACCAGTTTGGCATCCTCACGAGTACCATGCACAACGCTTGGATTCGCGCAACGTGCGGGAGGCTGGAGAGCCGATATCGCTACTCCAAAGATATCGTCTACAACAACTTCCCCTGGCCCGACTTGCCAGAAGATTCCAAGCAAAATCCGCCCCTAGCGCCCATACACAAAGCGCAAGAAGCTATCGAAATCGCAGCGCAAGGTGTGCTCGACGCGCGCGCGCAGTTCCAGCGAGGTGAGCGCCCCGCGTCGCTGGCTGACCTTTACGACCCGCTGACCATGCCGCCCGCGCTGCTCAAGGCGCACCAGAAGCTCGACGCAGCCGTGGACGCCGCCTATGCCCTGTGTGGCGGCAAGAAAACCTGGAAGAACGACGCCGAGCGCGTGGCCTTTTTGTTTGAGCGGTACCAGCGCATCACCAGCCTGCTACCGACCGGCAAGCCCCAGCGCAAACGCATGGCCCGTAGCAACGCCATCAAAGGGTGAAAATGAACCAGCCCGCGCCGATCATCCCGATCGTAGAAGTCATCGGCCCCGCCGCACAAGGCAAGTCGATTCCTTTCCTGTGCGGCGGGTCTGACGGGCATCGCTATTACGTGAAGGGCCAGCAGACCAACCGCGCCAGCCTTTGGCGTGAATGGGTCTGTGGTCATCTTGCACAGGCATTGGGCCTGCCGCTGCCACCCTTCTTTCTGGTTCAGCTGGACCCCGCACTGGTCAAGGAACTGCCCAAAGACCAGCAGGCGATCGGTTCGCTGCCTGCCTTCGGTTCCCGCGAGCAACCCCACTCTGCCTGGCTGGAACTCGGCATCAGCCAACGGGTGCCGGCAGAGTTGCAGCGCGATGTGCTGGTTTTTGACTGGTGGGTGCGCAACACCGACCGTCTGCGCGGCAACACCAATTTGCTGTGGGACACGGAGCACGAGGGTCTGGTGGTCATCGACCACAACATGGCTCTGGATAACGACTTCATTGCTGCCGATTTCTTGGCTCAGCATGTGTTTTCCGACCAATGGCCGACACTGGCCCAGGATCTTGTGATGCAGGCCCAATACCTTCAGCGACTCAGTCACGCCCTTTCGGCTGCCCGCAAAGCCTTGGAGAGCGCGCCAGAGGAGTGGCTGTGGGAAAATTCCGAGTTCGACATTCCGGCGCGCTTTGACCGCGCAGCGGCCTTGCAGGTGCTGGAACGATGTGCAACCCCTGACTTCTGGAGGACGGTATGAAACTCGTCGCGTGCCGATACGCCGTGGTTCAGTTTGCGCCCTACCGCGAAACGGGGGAGTTCGCCAACGCGGGGGTGGTGCTGATGTGTCCGGAAACCGGGTACTTCGGTTTTAAGCTGCAAACCCGTCGCACCAAACGCATCACTGATTTTTTTGACGAACTGCCGCGCAGCTTTTACGTGCGTGCCGTCAAGGCGATGGAAGATGAATTGCAGCGAGTGGCGGGAGTGGTGGCCCATGCCCCAGGCACTGGCCGTGCAGAGTACTTGCGCCAAGTGTTTGAAAGCCTTATCCATCCGCGTGAGGCTCTGGTGAGGTTCAGCATGCCACGGGCGGTAATGACGGTCGGCCCTGCGGCGGAACTGGCCCGGCAATTCGAACACTATGTGGAGCGTGCATTTGCAACGCCGGAATACGTGGAAAAAGCGATGGAGAAGCGCATCAAGCATATGCTTGATGGGTTACATCTGGCCGCTCCGTTTGCGCCTCATCGTGTCGGCGACGACGTCTTCTATGCCAACTTCCCTCTGGTGCAACAGCAGGGCGGGGTGCTGACCAAGATCATCAAGCCTTTCCGTCTGAATCAAGACGAACCGGTAGACATTTATGAGCATGGCGATGCCTGGCTGAAGAAGATTGAGCGGCTTAGAAACCGTAATCTGCTGCCAGAGGCCGTGCTGTTTGCGGTCAAGGCCCCACCTCAGGCAGACGCAAAGCGAAACGCCGCGTTTGAAGAAATATGTAGTGACTTGCTGAAGTTGGAAGTGCAGACGGTGAACGAGGACGCTGAACGCCAGATTGCTGACTTCGCGCTCGGCTGACCGCTCTTCCTGCATCCGCCGGGCGAGGTGGGCCGAGGTTGATTTGCGGCCAAACCGCGAAATGTGCAAAAGCACCGCCTGCCGCCTCAGCGCGGCACCAGGAACGCCGTCTTCTCGCTCACATGGGCAGCCTCGCCTCCCAGGGCCTGCACCTCAAAGTGCACGGTGTGCGAGCCAGGCGCTGCCGAGCCAAAGGGAATCTGCAGTTGCGCCACCACCCAGCGGGATTCGGCCGGGCCCACATCCACCTCGGCGTCCGAGGTCACCGCCAGCCCGGGCAGGCCCTGCGCCGTGATGCGGTAGCGCTGCGGCCCCTCGGTGGCATTCATGATCTGCAGGCGGTACACGTTCTCCAGCTTGCCGCCAGCGACGATGCGCGAGAGCGCCGCACGGTCGCGCACCACGTCCACCTTCAGCGGTGTGCGCGTGACCAGGCTGATGAGCATGGTGGCGCACAGCGCCAGCAGGAGGGTGGTGTAGACCAGCACCCGGGGGCGCAGCACGCGCCGCACGATCTGTGCCGGGCTCCAGCGGCTGGCCACCGCGTTCTGCGTGGAGTAGCGGATCAGGCCGCGCGGGTACTGCACCTTGTCCATGACGGAGTTGCACGCGTCCACGCACAGGCCGCAGCCGATGCATTCGTACTGCAGGCCCTTGCGGATGTCGATGCCGGTCGGGCAGACCTGCACGCACAGGCTGCAGTCGATGCAGTCGCCCAGGCCCTGGGCCCTGGCGTCCACGTCTTTCCTGCGCGGGCTGCGNNTTGCACACCTGCTCGCGCATGTAGCCGGCGTTGCCATAGGTGGCAAAGCCGTAGAACAGCACCCAGAAAATCTGCCACGTGCCCTGCAGCGCCAGCAGTTCGCCGCCTAGCGTGCGGATGGGCACGAAGTAGCCGACGAAGGTGAAGCCCGTCCACAGCGCCACGGCCAGCCAGGCGAGCTGCTTGAGGGCCTTCTTGCGCAGCTTCTCCAGCGTCCACGGGCCCTTGTCGAGGCGCAGGCGGGCGCTGCGGTCACCTTCGATCCGGTGTTCGATCCACATGAAGATCTCGGTGTAGACCGTCTGGGGGCAGGTGAATCCGCACCACAGCCGCCCGGCCACGGCGGTGAACAGGAACAGTGACAACGCCGAGATGATGAGCAGTCCGGTCAGGTAGATGAAGTCCTGCGGATACAGCACCAGCCCGAAGATGTAGAAGCGCCGCGCGCCCAGGTCAAACAGCACCATCTGGCGCTGGCCCCATTCCAGCCACGGCAGCAGGTAAAACACGATTTGTGTCAGAAACACCATGGCCCAGCGCCAGCGCGCGAACACGCCACCGATGGAGCGTGTGTAGATCTTCGGATTGGGCCGGTACAGGTGCACCACCTGTTCTGGCGGCGTAGGCTTGGATTCGGGTGTTGTCATGGGCAGCGTGGGGTTGTGGCGCGGGGGTGGGCAAGGGGTTCGGGTGCATGGGTGGACAACGAGGCCTGCGGCCCATGAGTCTTGCTCTTAATCAAGACTCATGCCAGCCGCCGGGCGGTTTGCGCAGCCCAAAAACCATTGCAGAAACAAGGGTTTGGCGCCGTGGAGCTCGCCTATGGGGCGGCCTGTATGTGCCAGAAGAGTGCCAAA
>DMZZ01000133.1:10100-10429 GCA_003484805.1 Comamonadaceae bacterium
GCGCTGCCCGAGCCCCACATCCTGTTCGACCGCCACTACCGCATCGTGGCCGCCAATGCCGCCTACCGGCGCCAGTACGCGCAAGGAGCGCCCGTGGTGGGGCGCACCTGTTACGAGGTGTCGCACCATTCAACCGTGCCCTGCGACCAGGCGGGAGAAACCTGCCCGCTGGCGCGCTCGCTGCACAGCGGCCAGCGCGAGCGCGTGCTGCATCTGCACCACACCCCGCGCGGCGAGGACTATGTGCAGATCGAACTGCTGCCGCTGCGCGACGCCAGTGGCCGGGCGCAGTACTTTCTGGAAAAAATGGAGCCCCTGCCGGTGGCCCA
>DMZZ01000133.1:10437-11436 GCA_003484805.1 Comamonadaceae bacterium
GCCAGCGTGCTGCTGCTGGGCGAATCGGGCACCGGCAAAGAGCTGGCCGCCCGCGCCGTGCACGAGGCCAGCCCCCGTGCGGGCCGGCCGCTGGTGGTGGTGGACTGCGCCAGCCTGCCCGAGACGCTGTTCGAAAGTGAACTCTTCGGCCATGAGCGCGGCGCCTTCACGGGCGCGCACACCGCACGCGCCGGGCTGGTCGAAGCCGCGCACGGCGGCACGCTGTTTCTGGACGAAGTGGGCGACATTCCGCTGACCATGCAGGTCAAGCTGCTGCGCCTGCTGGAGAGCGGCACCTACCGCCGCGTGGGCCAGACCGAGCTGCGCCGCGCCGACCTGCGCGTGGTGGCTGCCACGCACCGCGACCTGCGTGCCATGGTGGCGCAGGGGCGCTTTCGGGAAGACCTGTACTACCGCCTGGCGACCTTTCCCATCGTGCTGCCCGCATTGCGCGAGCGCGCGCAAGACATTCCGCTGCTGGCCCGGTCGCTGCTGGACCGTGTGGCGCCTGGCCGCCGCCTGGCCCTGGCGCCTGCCGCCCTGCGCCGTCTGGTGCAGCACCCTTTTCCTGGCAATGTGCGCGAACTGCGCAATGTGCTGGAGCGCGCCGCGTTGCTGACCGACGGCCCGGTGGTCAGTGCGCAGACCGTGGAGCGCGCGCTGGCGTTTGACCACGCCCCGGCCGGCACGAGCGCCGCACCGCTGCCCGCCCTGGGCCTGGCGCGGGGAACGGGGCAGGGTGCCGCGAGCCTGCGCGGCATCGAAGACGCCGCCCTGCGTGCCGCCCTGCAGGCCAGCGCCGGAACACGGCGCCAGCAGGCGCATGCCCTGGGTGTGAGTCCGCGCACTCTGTACCGGCGGCTGCGCGCGCTTGAACAGGCGCGCGATCCGGGGGAGTGAGCATGGCGGCGACGCGCGGCGCTGGCATGCCGCCGATCTCCGCGCCGGGCTTGCGGCTCCTTCGCGCGGGTGCTCTAGTCTTACTGTGTCATAAAAGTA
>DMZZ01000132.1:0-4751 GCA_003484805.1 Comamonadaceae bacterium
AAGAACTTCGAAGTGGCCGACGCTCGGAACGCCGCACCCTCCACCGTCAGCCGCGCCGCCGTGCGTGCCGACGCCGTGACGGCAGCGCGCGCTGGCGCCATTGCCATCGGCAACCGCAGCTAAGTCTCCCGTTCCCTCCATCGGTCGGCCCACAGGACGCAAGCCCTGTGGGCTTTTTCGTGGGCTCTGCAATTCTCTGGCCTCGCGCGTGCGGCCATGCCAGAATCGGCCATGCCCGCGTACCAGGACTCTGCCGCCCTCCGCACCCCCGCAACGCCCGACACCTCGGAGAGCGCCATGACCACGCTCTACCGCGCGGCCCTCGGGCCAGTCAACGCAGAACGGTACCTGCCCCGGTTTGCCCGGCTGGACACGCTGGGGCGCATTCGCCCGGGCTGGAACTGGGCCGCCTGCGCGTGCACCCTGAACTGGATGGCGCTGCGCCACCTGTGGAGCGCCGCCCTGGTCTATGTGGCGGCGGCCGAGGGGCTGGCGCTGCTGGTCTTCGGCGTGGGCCGCAGCCTGCTGCAGTGGCCTGACGCCGTGCAATGGGGGCTGATCGCGGTGTTTGCTGCGCTGGCCTTTGTCTTGCCCGGCCTGTTCGGCGATGCCGTTTTGCACGCCGAAATTCGCAAGCGCATCGCGCGTGCCCTGGCCGCCACGCACACTATCCCCGAGGCCTGTGCGCAGTTGAGCCGCCAGGCCAGTTCGTGGAAACGGCTCATGGGCCTGGCCCTGATCAACCTGGTGCTGGTGGGCGCGGCCTCGGCGGCCTACTGGTTCTTGCCCCAAGGCAGCCTGACTGGAAGCCCGCCACCGACTCAGACACTGCCACCCGCCAGCGATCCGACGCCTGCCCCGGCCGCCTCCACCGCATCGGCGCCAGCGCCCGCTGCCACACCGGCTTCGGCGCCCCTGCCTGCATCCTCCGAGCCTGCGACGCCCGCTGCCTCCGCTGCTTCCGCTGCCTCCGCTGCCTCCGCTGCCTCCGCTGCCTCCGCTGCCTCCGCTGCCTCCACTTCGTCCGCAGCGCAGCCCACCAGCCAACCCGCATCCATGGCCGTTCCAGCCAGTGCGACACCACCGCCCCCCCCATCGCCCACGCCTGCAGTACGGCCAGTCACCCCTGCACCCCCAGCGGCGCGCACCACCACCACCACCGCCCCCACTCCCACTCCCACCAAGGCGGTCAGCGTGCCAGAGGCAGCGCGCGCTGTGCCGCGCCGCCCTCGCACTGCTCCGGCGCTGACACCGCCTGCCACAACCACTCCGGCACCCACCCCGGCCTCCCCCCCTGCATCCTCGGCAGAAGCAGCCGCCAGCAGCCCGTCCGCAGACGCTAGCGCACCACCACCCACAGTGGGCAGCACGCCCGGCTACTACATCAATGTGGGGCTGTTTGCCGAGGAAGCCAACGCGCGCAAGGCCCAGGCGCGGCTGCTCAACGAGGGGCTGCCCGCTTTCCGCCAGGCGCTGGAGACCGCCAAGGGCAAGCGTATTCGGGTGCGAGTGGGGCCCTACACCACCACCAGGGAAGCCAACGCTGCGGCTGCGCAGATCCGCGCCCTGAAACTGGAAGCCGTGGTGTTCAAGCAGTAAGCCGGTCCGCCTGGAAGAGCGCGCGAACGGTGGTGGCTGGGCTGCCAGTCAACCCCGCAGGCGCTGCAGCAGGCCTGCTGTCGAGGCGTCCAGGCCGGTCACGTCGCCACTGGCCAGGCGCTGCTCCAGATCGCGCGCGAGCACCTTGCCCAGCTCCACCCCCCACTGGTCAAAACTGTTGATGCCCCAGAGGCAGCCGCTGACAAAGACACGGTGCTCCTGCAGCGCAATCAGCGCCCCCAGCGATGCGGGCGTAAGCGCTTCGAGCATCAAAAAAGTGCTGGGGCGGTTGCCCGGAAAATGGCGGTGCCCGTCCGCGCTGGGGCGCCCCACCATCAAGGCCTGAGACTGTGCCAGCGCATTGGCCAGCAGCATCTGGTGGTGTCCGTACAGGGGGTGCGCACTCTGGCGCACCGCCACGATTTCGAGCGGCAGCACATCACTTCCCTGGTGCAGCATCTGGAAGAAGGCGTGCTGGCCATTGCTCCCGGGCTCGCCCCACAACACGGGGGAGGTGGCCACGGGCAGCGTGCGCCCTTGCTGGTCTACGCGCTTGCCGTTGCTTTCCATCTCTAGCTGCTGCAGATAGGCGGACAGCCGCCGCAGGCCAGCATGGTAGGGCGCCACACAACGGCTGTTGAAACCATGGAAATTGCGGTACCAGACGTCCAGCAGGCCCAGGCGCACCGGCAGATTGGAGGCCAGCGGCGCCGTGCGAAAGTGTTCATCCATGGCATGCGCGCCGCCCAGCAGGCTGCGAAAACCCTCGGCCCCCACCGCAATGGCCACGGGCAGGCCAATGGCCGACCAGAGCGAGTAGCGCCCCCCCACCCAGTCCCAGAACCCGAAGGTGGTGGTGATGCCCAGGGCAGCAGCCGCCTCCACGTTGGTCGTAAGCGCGGCGAAGTGGCGCGCAACATCGCGCCCACCGTGCGCAGCAAACCAGGCCAGCGCCGAGCGGGCATTGGTCATGGTTTCAATGGTGGTGAAGGTCTTGGACGCCACCAGAAACAACGTGCGCTCGGGCTGCAGTTGCTGCAGCACCGCATGCAGCTCATGCCCATCGATATTGGACACAAAGTGAAAGCGTTTGCCCGGAATGCGAAAGGCCTCCAGCGCCAGCACCGCCATGTGGGGCCCCAGATCAGAGCCGCCAATGCCGATGTTCACGACATCGGTGATGCCCTCATCCGCACGCACCGTTTCGGCAAAGGCCAGCATGGCATCGAGCGTGGCGTGCACCTGAACCAGGTCTGGCGCCACACTCGGCAGGTCTCCGGGCAACGCCAGGCCCGGGGGCCTGCGCAGCAGCGTGTGCAGCACCGCCCGCTGCTCGGTCCCGTTGATGGTTTCGCCGCGCAGCATGGCATCGCGCTGCGACGCGATCCCGCACTCTCGCGCCAGGTCGAGCAGCAATGCCTCGGTCGGCCGATCCCAGAGGTTTTTCGACAGATCGGCAAAGACATAGGGCGCCGACTGACTGAAGTGCGCAAACCGCTGCGCATCGGCCGCAAAGGCCTGGCGCAGATCAAGGCAGCGCCCTGCGGACTCAAAATGGCGCCGCAAGAGCGACCACTGTGGAGTTTCGTCACAACGCAAGTGCATATCAATGATCCGTTGCACTACCCACCGCACGCAGACCCTGCCACTGGCGCCGCCCAGGCCAGCGGCCGCCGTGCAAGGGCCGCCCCGCCGCACTGTCGGCGTCCCCCTCGGGGGGAAGGAGCGCAGCGACACAGGGGGGGTACCTCACTTCAGCGCTTGCACACCACCACGCTGCCGACCGAGTAACCTGCGCCGAAGGAACAGATCACGCCCATGTCACCCGAAACCAGATCGGCACGGTGCTTGTGGAAGGCGATGATGGACCCCGCAGAAGCGGTGTTGGCGAATTCGTCCAGGATCAGCGGCGCCACGTCGGGGCTGGCATCCCCCACCAATTTTTTGATGACAAGCTGATTCATGCCCTGGTTGGCCTGGTGCAGCCAGAAGCGGCGCACGGCGGTGGGCGCATGGCCCAGATCGGCCAGGTGGCCTTCGATGTGGGCCGCTGCAATCGGCACCACTTCCTTGAACACTTTGCGGCCCTCCTGGCGGAAGGTCTTGTCCCGCGCGTTCGGGTCGCTGTCCTCGCTGCGATTGAGGAAGCCGAAATTGTTGCGGATGTTGTTGGAAAACTGCGTGACCAGGCGCGTGCCCAGCACGTCCCACTGGTCGGCAGCGGTGGCACTCTCGGCACGCTCAACGACCACCGCCGTGCAGACATCGCCGAAGATGAAATGGCAGTCGCGGTCGTTCCAGGCCTGGTGACCCGAGGTGATCTCGGGGTTGACCACGAGCACGCATTTGGCGCTGCCGGTACGCACCGCGTTGACCGCCTGCTCGATGGCGAAGGTGGCCGACGAGCAGGCCACGTTCATGTCAAAGCCATAGCCGCCCGCACCCAGCGCCTGCTGGATCTCGATGGCCATGGCCGGGTAGGCGCGCTGCATGTTGGCGGCGGCGCACAGCACGGCGTCCACGTCCGCGCCGGTCTTGCCGGCGCACCGCAACGCCTCCTGGCCCGCCGCCACGGCGATTTCAGCCATCAGCGAAAGCTGGTCGTCCGCGCGCTCGGTGAAGCGCGGGTACATGCGCGTGGGGTCGAGGATGCCGCTCTTTTCCAGCACATAGCGCTGCTGGATGCCGGAGGCTTTCTCGATGAACTCGACGCTCGAATACGTCAGAGGCTCGCGCGTACCCGCCGCGATCTCGGCGGCATGGCGTGCGTTTTCCTGGTCCACGTACTGGTTGAAGGATTCCACCAGCTCGGCGTTGGTGATGGTGTGCTCAGGCTGGTAGAGGCCCGTGCCGCTGATGACGACTGAGTGCATAAACAATTCCTGTGGCCCAAACTGCAGGCGCAACATTCAAGTGTAACGAGACACGCCCGCCCCTCGCCGAGGGGCCAGGTCAGGCCGCGAGGATGATCTGTTCGAGCTTCACGGTATCGACCGCAAAGGCGCGGATACCCTCGGCCAGCTTTTCCGTGCCCATCGGGTCGTCGTTCAGGGCATAGCGGAATCCTGCCTCGTCGTATTGCACGGCGGGCAGGTCCATGGTGCGCGCGGCGTCGGCATCCAACGCACGCTGCAGCGGGGCCTCGGTGCCGG
>DMZZ01000132.1:4825-11331 GCA_003484805.1 Comamonadaceae bacterium
GCCTGCTTCTTGTACCAGTCGTAGATGCGGCCGACAAACGGCGAGATCAGCTGCACCTTGGCCTGGCCGCAGGCCACCGCCTGGCAGAACGAGAACAGCAGCGTGAGGTTGGTGTGGATGCCCTTGCTTTCGAGCTTGCGCGCCGCCTCGATACCCTCCCAGGTGGCGGCGATCTTGATGAGCACGCGGTCGATGTGGATACCTTGCGCCTGGTACAGCTCGATGATGCGTTCGGCGCGCGACACCGTGGCGCTGGTGTCGAAGCTCAGGCGCGCATCGACCTCGGTGGACACCCGGCCCGGGATGATCGACAGAATCTCGCAGCCAAAGCGCACCAGCAGGCGGTCGATGATCTCGTCCATGGGCCGGTCCTTCCACTGCGCCACGGTGGACTGCAGCAGCGGCGCGTAGTCGGGCTTTTGCACCGCCTTGAGAATCAGCGACGGGTTGGTGGTGGCATCGCGCGGCTGGAACTGGGCCAATTGGTGAAAATCGCCGGTGTCGGCCACCACGGTGGTGAACTGTTTGAGTGCGTCGAGCTGGGTCATGCAAATCCTCGTTGGTCTGTCTCGCGCGCCCACGGGCGCTGCGTAACCCTCAAGTGTATGCGGCGCGACAGTTACAGCGCCGCATGAAACCGCGTTACATTCTGGGCCAGTTCCCACCACCTTACACGCCATGCTGGACCGCATCACCGCCTCCTTGCCCTCTCTGGCCCCGGCCGAGCAGCGCGTCGCCCGCCTGGTGCTACAAGACCCGCGCGCCTTCGCCCGCCTGCCGGTGCGCGAGCTGGCCGAACGCGCCCATGTGAGCAAGCCCACGGTGGTGCGCTTTTGCCGCAGCATGGGCTATGACGGGCTGGCCGACTTCAAGCTGAAACTGGCCGGCAGCGTGAGCGAGGGCGTGCCCTTCATTCACCGCAGCGTGGACGCCGATGACAAGACCGGCGATGTGCTGGTGAAGGTGGTGGACAACGCCGTGGCCGCCTTCCTGCAATACCGCAACGCGGCCAGCACCGTGGCCATCGAGCGCGCCGCCGTGGCGCTGGCCAGCACCTGGAAGACGCGCCAGCGCATCGAGTTCTATGGCGCGGGCAATTCGGGCATCGTGGCGCAGGACGCACAGCACAAGTTCTTTCGCCTGGGCGTCACATCAATCGCCACCAGCGACGGCCACATGCAGGTGATGAGCGCCACGCTGCTCGGGCCGGGCGACTGCCTGGTGATCATCTCCAACTCGGGCCGCACACGCGACCTGATGGACGCCGCCGACATCGCGCGCAAGAACGGCGCCACCACCATCGCCATCACGGCCAGCGGCTCGCCGCTGGCCAACACCTGCCACATCCACCTGTCTGCCGACCACCCCGAGGGCTACGACCGCTACAGCCCGATGGTCTCGCGCCTGCTGCACCTGCTCATCATCGATGTGCTGGCGACCTGTGTGGCGCTGCGCATCGGCAGCTCGCTGCAGCCCATCTTGCAGCAGATGAAGGACAACCTGCGGGCCAAGCGCTACACCTGAATAGCTTCAAAAAACATAGCTGATTGCGCTTATTCAGCTTTGATTTCAGATATAAAACCATCCGAAATGCAATGTAGTCAAGCGCAAGCAGCTCACTTTTTTGATGTCAACGCCCGTAGGTCGAAGTGAACGTGGCCTTGGCCAGGGTGTTGGCGTTGACCATGAAGCCCGCCAGCGCGGCCGTGGCATCGTCCGGAATCTCCAGCTTCTCCACTCCCAGCGCGTGCACCGTGAAGATGTAGCGGTGCGGCTTGTCGCCCGGCGGCGGGCACATGCCGCCCCAGGCAAAGGCGCCATAGTCGTTGCGGATCTGGCGCGCCCCGGCGGGCAGAGCGGCACCGCCCTTGGCGCCCGCATTCGGTGCCAGCGTGACCGTACTGTTCGGAATATCCACCACAAACCAGTGCCACCAGCCCGAGCCAGTGGGCGCGTCGGGGTCGTACACCGTCACGGCAAAGCTCTTCGTTCCGTCGGGCGCGCCGCTCCACTGCAGGGCGGGCGATTCGTTGCGGCCCGAGCAGCCAAAGCCGTCAAACTCGAAATGCTGCGGCACGGTGCCGCCGCTGGCGATGTCGGGGCTGGAGAGGGTGAATGCGGTCATCGGTTGGCTCCTTTCACAGATAGGTCTGCCAGTATGCCCGCTTGACTGCTTCAGTTCGGGCCCGTGAAGTTGCGCGTGCTGTACAGCTCCAGCGGCAGGTGGCCCAGCAGCGGCAGGCCGCTGGCGGCGTCCTTGGGCTGGTTCTCGATGTAGTTGAAGAACACATCGGCATCGAGCACGCCGATATCCAGGCGGCGCGCTGTGGGCACGGCCGCCAGGGTCTTGTAGCCATCGCCACCGGTGGCGTTGAAGCTCAGCACAAACAGCCGGTAGGTCCTGGCGGGGTCCAGCGTCGCCCACGCGCCACTGGTGCGCTCGCGCACCTCGATGGCGCTGGCGCGCTGGCCCTTGGCGGCAGCGGCGTTCACGTCAAAACGCATGCCGCCGGTGTAGGGGTAGGGGCCGGTCGAGCCACCGGGGCCGTACACCGCCTCCAGGCCATCTTCGAGCATGCCCTTGACCTCCTGGCCCGTCACGTCCAGGCGGAACAACATGTTGCCAAAAGGCAGCACCTGAATGGCCTGGGCTGCAGTCACCGTCCCCAGCAGGGGGATACGCACACCGCCGCCGCTTTGCAGCGAAATATCGGCGCCGCCGTAGCGCGCGTTGGCCACGTCCAGATAGGCCTGCGCCACCAGTTGCTGGATGTCGCCGCCGCGCAGGCTCACGCTGCCTTCGGCATTGCAGGCCGCGCTGGAGCGGCCGTAGTCCACCGAGCCAGGGCCGCCGGGCACGCGGCGTGCACACAGCTCCACGGGCGCCGTGGCCACCACAGTCTGGTTGAACCCGGCCACGCGCTCCTGGTAGGGCCTGAGCACGGCCAGGGCTGCAGCCTGCGGCGGCGTGCTGCGCAAGAAGCCGCTGGCCGCCACGCTTGCCTGCAGAGCGGTCTTTTCAGCCGCAGTGGGCGCCTTGCCGGCGATGGTGAAGTTGTCGCCGATCAGCACATGCGGCCTGCCGGTGCAGCTTTGCACGTCGCCGCGCTCGTCAAAGCTCACTTTCAGTTCGCCCACCACCTGCGCATACTCCCAGGCTTGCACCACGCAAACGGTTTTGCCGTCCTTGTCGGTGAGGCGCGTGGGGTAGCTGCCCGCCGGGTTGCCCACGCCGCGCGCCTTGAGGGTGTCGGGGCCCAGCAGGGTATGCGAGTCGCCGCCCACCACCACGTCCACGCCGCTGAGCTGGGCGGCCACCTGCTTGTCGAGGTCGTAGCCGATGTGGCTCAGCAGCACAATCTTGTTCACGCCCTGGGCGCGCAGCACATCAATCTGGCGCTGCGCGGCCACGGTCTCGTTCTCGAACGTGGTGTCGGCATCGGGGCTGGACGAAATCTTGGTTTTTTGCGCAACCGTCAGGCCCACCACACCGATTTTCTGGCCGCCGCGCTCGAGCACGGTCGACGGCAGCACGGCGCCCGGCGCCCGGGTAGCGTTCAGCGCGGACTGGGCGCCAAACTGCACGTTGGCGCTCAGCGCCGGCGTCTTGCAGCTGCCTTTGCGCAGCTGGTCGAGGAAGCCCTTGAGACCCGCATCGCCCTTGTCGAACTCGTGGTTGCCGAGCGTGAAGGCGTCAAAGCACACGGTATTCATCAGCGCCGCGTCGGCCTCGCCGTCGGCGCCCGCGCGGTTGAAGTACAGCGTGCCGGTGAGCGCGTCGCCCGCGTGCAGCTTGAGCACATTGGCGCCTGCTGCCTTGCCCAGTTCATCGAAAGCAGTGGCTACGCGCGCAAAGCCACCCGCTTCCACCGCCACGGCCACCGGGGTGCCGCTGCCGGCATCGAGCTGCAGCGTGCGGCTCTTGCCTTCCAGCGTGGAATGGTGGTCGTTGATGTGCAGCAGCGTCAGTGTGTACGGCGTTGGCGCTGCGTCGTCCGAGCCGCCGCAGGCGCTCAACAGCCCCGCCGCCGCCAGTGCCCATGCCGCCGCGCGCAGCGGCGCTCCCAGGTGCTTGTGCATGCTCCAACTCCCTCGGTGTATCTGTATCAAAGCCACCGATGGTGGGCGCGCCGCATGACAAACCTGTGAAGACACGGAGCATGGCTGTGTCATCACACCGAGAAATTACAAGCCAAATCGGCCACAAACGCTTATTCATCAAGCGCCATAAGCTACCATTTTATGAGCACATTACCCCCTCTTCTGCTCAGATCCGCCCCTCTTCCACCGCGTGGCAGGCGATGCGGATGCCGCCCAGCGTGAGCAGCTGGGGCCGCTCGGTACGGCAGCGCTCGTTGACGTGCGGGCAGCGCGGATTGAAGGCGCAGCCGGGCGGCGGGTTGAGCGGGTTGGGCACCTCGCCCTGCACGGGGGTGCGCGCCTTGCCGGTGTCGTGCATCTTGGGGATGGCGTCGAGCAGCATGCGGGTGTAGGGGTGGCGCGGGGTGTCGAACAGGGTGTGCTTGTCGGCCAGCTCCACCAGGCGGCCCAGGTACATCACGCCCACCTGGTCGCTGACGTGGCGCACCACGGCCAGGTTGTGGCTGATGAACAGGTAGGTGAGCTGCCGCTCGCGCTGCAGGTCCTTCATGATGTTGAGCACCTGCGCCTGCACCGACACGTCGAGTGCGCTGGTCGGCTCGTCGCACACCAGAAACTCGGGCTCGGTGGCGAGCGCCCGGGCAATCGAGATGCGCTGGCGCTGCCCGCCCGAGAACTGGTGCGGATACTTGACCATGTCGAGCGGCGACAGCCCCACGGACTTCAGCAGTTCGCCCACACGCTCTTTCAACTGCGCCTTGTCGGTGATCAGACCATGCTCCTTGAGCGGCTCGCCCACGATGTCTTCCACCAGCCAGCGCGGGTTGAGGCTGGCGTAGGGGTCCTGGAAGATCATCTGGATGCGCCGGCGCATGGCCTTGGCGTCGCTGCCCTTGAAAGCGGCGTGCGCGTCCTGGCCGTCGAACGTGAGGCCGCCGCGCGTGGGCTCATACAGGCCCACCAGCAGGCGCGCCACGGTGCTTTTGCCGCAGCCCGATTCGCCCACCAGGGCCAGGGTCTTGCCCTTCTCGATCTCGAAACTCACGCCATCGACGGCGTGCAGCAAGGTGCGCGGCTTGCGCTCGAGTACGCGGTTGAGCCAGGGCGCAGACACATCGAAGGTGCGGGCCAGGTCGTGCGCCTGCACCAGGGGCTGGACAGCGGCGTTCATGCGGTCACCCCGGCTTGGGCGGGCGCATGCAGCCAGCAGGCGGCGCGGGTGGCCCCGGCGTCGAGCAGCTCGGGGCGCTCGTTCAGGCAGCGGTCAAAGGTCTGGGGGCAGCGCGGATTAAAGGCGCAGCCACGGGGAATGGCGTTGAGGCGGGGCATGGCTCCGTCGATCTGGTTGAGGCGTTCGCGGTCTTGCTCCATGTCGGGAATGGACGCCATGAGGCCGCTGGTGTAGGGATGGGAAGGCTGGTTGATGACATCGTGCACCGGGCCGATTTCGGCCACGCGGCCGGCATACAGCACGGCCACGCGGTCGCAGGTTTCGGCGATCACACCCATGTCGTGCGTGATCAGCATCACGGCCGCACCGCGCGATTTGCAGATGTTCTTGAGCAGCTGGATGATCTGCGCCTGGATGGACACGTCCAGCGCCGTGGTGGGCTCGTCGGCCACGATGAGCTTGGGCTCGGCGGCCAGCGCCAGGGCAATCACCACGCGCTGGCGCATGCCGCCCGAAAACTGGTGCGGGTAGTGGTCGATGCGCTCCTCGGCCGCCGGAATGCCGGTGTCCTGCAGCAGCGCAATGGCACGCTGGCGGGCTTCGGCCGGGCTGACCGGCAGGTGCGCCAGGATGGTTTCAGTGAGCTGGCGGCCCACCGTGTAGAGCGGGTTGAGCGAAGTCAGCGGGTCCTGGAAGATCGCGCCGATACGGCGGCCACGGATGTGGCGCATCTCCTCGTGCCCAAGGTTGTCGATGCGCTGGCCTTCGAGCAGGATCTGGCCCGAAGCAACGCGGCCCGGCGGCTCCAGCAGGCCGATGATGGCGGCGCCGGTGAGCGATTTGCCCGCGCCCGATTCGCCCACCACGCCCAGGATCTCGCCGGGAGCAATGGAAAAGGAAATATCGTCCAGGGCGCGCAGGGTGCCGCGACGGCCGGGAAATTCAACGACGAGGTTTTTGACTTCGAGGAGAGACATATCAGTGATTCACAGTTCTGTGCGCTGCACGCAGCGTATGCAACTGGCATGCCCCCAGCGAGGGCAGCCGAGCAAGGGCCGCCCCGCAGCGAAGGCTGCGTCCCCCTGCCCGCATTGCGCAGCAATGCGAGAGCGGGGGGAAGACGCGAAGCGGCTCAGGGGGGTGTTCCATTTCAGCGCAGACGGGGGTTGAGAGCGTCACGCAGCCAGTCGCCCAGCAGAGTCACGCTCAAGGCAATCAGCACCAGCATGGCGCC
>DMZZ01000009.1:0-2303 GCA_003484805.1 Comamonadaceae bacterium
CCCGGGCGAGCTGACCACGGTGCTGTATGAGTTCCAGAACGTGCAGAACCGGCGCTTGGCCGCACAGGCCATACCCAGCTATGCGCCCAGTCAGGCGGCCGCGCATTTCACCAAGCTCGAATGCTTCTGCTTCAATCAGTACATCCTGGAGCCCGGTGAAAAGCGCGAGTGGCCCGTGGCGTTCGTGATCGACCCGCGCCTGTCCAAGGACGTCACCACCATCACGCTGTCCTACACCTTCTTCGAGGTGGGCGGCAAGACACCTCCCGCACCCACTGCGGCGGTCACGGAGCCCCAGGGCGCTGCGAAGGTGGGTACATGAACCAGGATGCGATGCGCCCCGAGCCGGTCCAGCGCCGCAAGAGTTCCGTGCTGCGCACCGTCAAGGCCGTGGCGTGGTCCTTCATCGGTCTGCGCAAGGGCAGTGAATATCGGGAAGATCTGGAGAGGGTCAACCCGCTGCATGTGATTGGCGTCGGGCTGGCGGGTATTTTTGCGCTGGTGGTCGGTCTGATCGCACTGGTCCACTGGATTGTCTGACCCCCTGTGGCGCATGGAACGTACAACAAAGATATCGAGATTCAGGAGCTGAAATGAGTGCATCAACCCACGGCACAACCCCGTACTACTACGTTCCCGCCGAGTCCCGCCATCCCATCATGGCGGCCGCCGGGCTGTTCTTCGTGATCCTGGGCGCCAGCCAGTGGATCAACGGTCACGACTGGGGTCAGTATTCCCTGGCCTTGGGCTTGGTCTGGTGGCTTTTTGTGCTGTACCAGTGGTTTCGGGATGCGGCGCAGGAGAGCGAAGGCGGCCTGTACAGCCGCAAGGTCGACCTGTCCTACCGCTGGAGCATGAGCTGGTTCATCTTCTCGGAGGTGATGTTCTTCGGTGCCTTCTTCACAGCCCTGTGGTGGGCACGGGCGCATTCGGTGCCTGCGCTGGGAAGTCTGGACAACGCCCTCTTGTGGCCCGATTTCAAAGCCGTCTGGCCCAGCGTGGTGGTCGGCGCCACGGCGTCTCCTGCCGGCATCGTCGAACCCTTCACCACCGTGGGCCCGTTCTGGCTGCCGACCATCAATACCGCGCTGCTGCTGACGTCCGGCGTCACGCTGACCATCGCCCACCATGCGCTGCGTGAGAACCAGCGCGGCAAAACCATTGCCTTCATGTGGATCACGGTGCTGCTGGGCATCACCTTCCTGTGCGTGCAGGGGTACGAGTACTACCACCTCTATACCGATCTGAACCTCAAGCTGAATTCGGGCGTTTTCGGCTCGACCTTCTTCATGCTCACGGGCTTTCACGGTTTTCACGTGTTCCTGGGCATGATCATGCTGCTGGTCATCACGCTGCGCTTGCAGAAGGGCCATTTCAGTGCCGAACGGCATTTCGGCTTTGAAGGCGCCGCCTGGTACTGGCACTTCGTCGATGTGGTCTGGCTCGGCCTGTACGTGCTGGTTTACTGGATGTGAATGGGGCCGTGCCCGACAAGCAAAAGGCGCCGCAAGGCGCCTTTTTTGCTGGTTTGGGGTGGGCGTCAGCGTGTGGCGGGCAGCCCGGTGGGCTGGATGTAGCCGAGCTTCCAGGCCAGCAGAAGGCAGACGAACAACACCACCGAAAGACCCACACGCCAAGCCAGGGCGCGCGCCATGCGCTTGCCGCTGGCGGCATCATCCCGCTGGGTGCGCAGCATGAAGAACAAGGCCGAGCCCAAACTGGCCACAATGGCCAGGAAACCAAGAAGAACCAGGATTTTCATGAAAGGCATTATCCCGTGACACCGCGCCGCGTGCCGATGGACTGGCGTTTCTGGCTGGTGACCCTGGCTGCCGTGGCCTCGGTGGCGGCGACAGCTTCGTTGGGGCGCTGGCAACTCGACCGCGCCGCGCAAAAGCAGGCATGGCAGGCGGCCATCGATGAGCGCATGCGTCTGCCTGCCCTTGATGGCCGGGCATTGACGGCACTTGACGGTGCCGACGCACGCGAAGCGATCCTGCACCGCCCGGTGGCGCTGCGCGGCCAATGGCTGGCGCAACACACGGTCTATCTGGACAACCGGCAGATGCGCGGGCGGCAGGGGTTCCTGGTGGTGACGCCCCTGCAGCAGGAGGGCAGCCCTGTGGTCGTGCTGGTGCAGCGGGGCTGGGCGCCACGCAATTTTCAGGACCGCACCGCCCTGCCGCCCCTGGAAACCCCGGCGGGCACCGTGGAACTGGCGGGGCGCGTGGCAGCAACCCCGGCCCGACTGATGGAACTCGAAGGCGGCGACAATGCGCCCGGGGCATCGCGTATCCGGCAAA
>DMZZ01000009.1:2358-2892 GCA_003484805.1 Comamonadaceae bacterium
GTGGCCTGATTGCTACTCTTTATGTTTGGTTTCAACTTGTCCGACGCTTCCTCCGTCCCCGCAGCACCGCCCCCTGACAACGCCATGCACCGGGCGGGTGAACGGGGTGGTGCTGCACAGCCCCCCAAGGCGCGCCACGCCCGCTGGAAACTGCTGCTGCTGTTGCTGGTCTGCGTCTCGCCCGTGGTGGCGTCGTATTTCACCTACTACGTGGTGCGGCCCGAAGGGCGGCGCAATTTTGGCGAACTGGTGCAGCCCCAGCGCCCCATGCCCGATCTGGCCACCGCCACCCTCGATGGGCATCCAGACCGCCTTCCGGCCCTGCGAGGCCAGTGGCTGCTGGTGAGCGTGGCCTCCGGCGCCTGCGACTCTGCCTGCCAGAACCACCTGTACCTGCAGCGCCAGATGCGCGAGAGCCTGGGCAAGGACAAGGAGCGGCTGGACTGGGTCTGGCTGGTGACGGATAACCAGGCGCCGCCGGCATCCAGCCTGCCGGGCCTGCAGCAGGCCACCGTGTTGCGCGTGGATGCCACA
>DMZZ01000016.1:0-544 GCA_003484805.1 Comamonadaceae bacterium
TGCTTTGATCAGAATCCGCGCATCTCGGCCCAGGTGTCGAAGGGGTCGCGCTCGGTGCGCCACTGGTTGATGGGCGCGCTCTCGTCGCGCCAGCCCAGGGCGATGCCGGCGAACAGCATGCGCTCGGGGGCGAGCTCCAGGAAACGCGCCACGGGCTGCGAGCGGAAGGCCCAGAACTCCTGCGCGCAGGTGTCCAGGCCCTGCTCCACGGCCAGCAGCATCACGGTCTGCAGGTAGATGCCCAGGTCGGCCCATTGCGGCGGTCCCATGCGGCGGTCCACGCTCAGGAAGATGCCCACGGGCGCGCCGAAGAAGCTGGCGTTCTTCGCCATCTGGCGCAGGCGCGCGGCCTTGTCCTCGCGCGGGATGCCGATGGAGGCGTAGAGCTGTTCTGCATTGCGAAAGCGCCGCGTGCGGTAGGGCTCCCACAGGTCGGGCGGGTAGACCGCGTATTCCGGTTCCTCCTGCAGAGGCGCGCTCTCCACGGCGCGCAGCAGCTGGGCCAGCGGCTCGCCCGTGAGCGCGTGCACATGCCAGGGCTGCA
>DMZZ01000016.1:586-7598 GCA_003484805.1 Comamonadaceae bacterium
ATCAGATCTGGGCGGTGGCGCCGGGCGCGGCCAGCACGGCGTGCTGCGGCGCGGTGTTGACGGCGAGCTGGAACACGTCGGGGCGCGCGTAGTGCCCCACGGGGTCGAAGTCCATCTGCGCGCGTGCAATGTCGTCGAGGTCGATCTCGGCGGTGAGCAGCGCGTCCTCGCCATACACCGGCCCGGCCAGCACCTGGCCCAGCGGGCCGATGATGCAGCTGCCGCCGCGCATCAGCACCGTGTCGGGCGCCTCGGGCAGGCGGTTGTGCATCGCGTCCATGGGGAACTGTGCACGGCGCAGGTGCTGGCAGCTCGACAGAACGAAGCAGCGGCCTTCCATGGCGATGTGCTGCAGGGTGCTGATCCAGGTGTCACGGTCGTCGGCCGTGGGCGCGCAGTACAGCGCCACGCGCTGCTGGTACATGGCCATGCGCAGCGCGGGCATGTAGTTTTCCCAGCAGATCACGGCGCCGAGCTTGCCGTAGGGCGTGTCCATGGCGCGCAGCGTGGAGCCGTCGCCCTGGCCCCAGACCAGGCGTTCGAGTGCCGTGGGCATGAGCTTGCGGTGGTGGCCCAGCACGCTGCCGTCAGGCCCCAGGTAGACGGCCGTGCAGTACAGCGTGCCGCCGTCGCGTTCGATGATGCCGATGCAGACATACAACTGGTACTGCCCGGCGGCCTGGGCAAGCTGCGCGATCTCGGGGCCGTCGAGCGTGACGGCCGCGTCGTAATACTTCTTGAAGTCCTGCCGGCCCTCGGGCGTGCGCGCGCCGATGAAGATGTGGAAATCCGCCCCCTTGGGATAGCCGCCGATGAAGGCCTCGGGGAATACCAGCACCCGGGCGCCGCGCGCGGCGGCCTGCTGCATCAGCGCCTCGGCCCGGGCCAGGGTGGCGGGGGTGTCGAACAGCACGGTGGCGGTTTGGGCCACGGCGGCAATCAGTTTCATCGCGGGTCTCCGGTAAGTCTGGATAAGGCCACAGTGTGCCGTCAGCGCGCGGTGCGGGCTGTCACGCAAGCGGCGCCGGGGTCAGCAGGTCGTGCGCGGCACGGGCGCGCTGCAGGTCGCGCCCCAGGCGGCGGCTTTGCGGCAGGTGGCGCATCCAGACCATGCGCTCGATGCTGGTGGCCAGCACCCCTTGCACGCCAGGGCTGTGCTGCGCCAGCCAGGCGGTCCACAGCGGCCGGGTGGCTTCCAGCGCACCGCTCTCGCGCAGGTAGAGCGCGGTGGAGTGCACGTAGCACAGCACGTCGCGTGCCTGGCATTGCGCCAGCGGCAGGCTGGCGGCCGGGTCGTCCTCGAAGTCGATGTAGCCCACGATGCCATCCGGGCAGCGCACCAGGTTGCGCGCAAAGGCCTGGCTCAGGCTGGTTCCGGTGGCATGCACATGGTCCAGCGCCAGCAGGCCCTCCAGCCACAGCGCCTGCACGGCGGCCGGGCCCCGGGCCACGGCGGCCTGCATCTCGTCGGCCAGCGAGGGCGTGGGCTCGCCCGGGCGACCCAGGTGGCGCAGCAGCAGACCGTCGGCTTGCTGGGCCAGCACCAGCGGCACGCGCAGGCCGCGCGCCTTGAGGTCGCGCAGGCGCCGCGCCTCGGTGGCGATGGCCTCCTCGCCGCCCAGGTTGGGCACGGGGCGCAGCACGTCCAGCCGCGCAAGATTCGCCAGCGCACCAAGCACGCGGTAGCGTCCCATGCCGTGGCGCGCTCCTGCTTTCTTGAGCCAGACCTGTTCGTCCCCCAGCGTATAGCTGGCCACGTTCGACAGTTGTCCGGGCAAGTGCTCGTGCAGGAAGGCGGCGTAGTCGGGGGCCAGGGCCTGGCCGGACGGGGAGGGGGCGTCGGTCATGGGCGCACGGCTCTGAGTGGCCTGCTGTGCGACGGCGCGGGGGGCGGAGGGGCGGTAAAGGGGATCTGGGGCTGCATGGGCAAGGGTGTGCGAAGTTCCGGGGGCTGTCAGGGGCCATGGGGCGGGCTACACTTGCCGCCACGCCCGCAGGCCGCCGCAAGGCGCCTGGGGGCATCATAAAAGCCTTTGCACCGATGAACGGAGCCCCCATGAACCACCCCGCCCCCTCCGACGCCGGCGCACCGGCCCTCGGCCCCGACGAACTGGACGAGCTCGACACCCTGCTCGACGACCTGCGCACGCGCGGCGAGGAAATTCCGCAGTGGGAGTTCTGCGACGGCTTCCTGGCTGCGCTGGTATGCACTCGGCGGCCCATCCCGCCCGCCGAATACCTGCCCATGCTGCTGGGTGATGGCGAGGCGCTGGAAGTGGCCGAGGGCGCGCCCCTATCGCTGCTGCCCGCGTTCACCGATGCCGCGCAGCAGGCGCGCTTCATCGAGCTGTGGATGCGCCGCTGGAACGAAGTGGTGCGCCAGCTCGACGCCGAGGTCAAATCCCTCGACGAGGACGAGGCCTATGCCCCCGAGGCCATGGACATGCGCGGTGCCGTCGCCAGCCTGCCCGAGCAGGAGCGCGCCGAGCTGGAAGGCCAGGAGGTTCCGTCGTTCGGCCAGGTCTGGGCGCTGGGCTTCATGTTTGCCGTGGAGAACTGGCCCGACGAATGGGCCACGCCGCGCGACAAGGAGGCCGCGCAGTGGTTCGACGACGCGCTGGAGCGCATCGTCGCGCTGACCGAGGACGACACCGGCAAGCCCGAGGTCTGCATGTACAGCGAGGACGGTGCGCCCAGCACCAGCAAGGCGCGCGTCGAGGCCTTCGGCGAGGCCATCTGGGCGGTGTGCGACCTGCGCCAGCTCTGGAAGAGCATGGGCCCGCGCGTCGAGACCCTGCGCAAGCCGCCCGAGCCGGGTCGCAACGACCCCTGCTGGTGCGGCAGCGGCAAAAAGTTCAAGAAATGCCACGGCGCCTGAAGGGCGCCTGAGAAGGCGTGAACGAACCCACCATGCCCGCTCATTCCGCCAAAACACACCCGCTCGTCGTTGCAAATGCTCGCCATAGCCCGAGCTATGGCTGTGCTTTGCGCCTCGATCGGCCGCGTTTTCGCGGCTTGCTCGGGCACGCCGGATTCATTCACGCCTTCTGAGCTGGAGGGGCCGCAGGCCCCTGGCATCGCGCGGGAATCATCCCAGAACGGCCCGGTTGCGCCCGGCGGCCTTGGCCTGGTAGAGGGCCGCGTCGGCGCGTTCGATCACGCCGCTCGCATTGGGATCGGAAGGCTGCCACAGGCTGGCGCCGATGCTGACCGTCAACCGCCCAGGCCCCGGGAAGGTGGCGTCGGCGATGGCCGTGCGGATTTTTTCGGCTGCTGCCATGGCGTGCCCGGCGTCCGCGGTGTGCGGCAGCAGAACGACGAATTCCTCGCCGCCGTAGCGTGCCACGAAATCGACGGCCCGGGTCGTCTCGCTCAGCACCCGCGCCAGTGTCTGCAGCACTGCGTCCCCCGCAGGGTGGCCGTAGGTGTCGTTCACCTTTTTGAAGTGGTCGGTATCGATCAGCAGCACGGCAAAGCCCTGCGCGGTGCGCTGGGCGACCTCCAGGCATTCGTTCAGCTTGTCGTCAAAGCGCCGCCGGTTGTGCACGCCGGTCAGTGCGTCGCGCGTGGCCAGTTGTTCCAGTTCGCGGTTGGCGGCTGCCAGCGCCTCGGTGCGTTGCAGCACCTGGGCTTCGAGCGACTGGTTGATCTCCTCCAGTTCGCGCTCGTGGGCCAGCAGCGTGCGGGTCATCGAGCGCAGGGATTGGCCCAGTTGCTCCACTTCGGCCAGTTGCCCTTCTTCAGGAAAATCCGCCTCGCTGTCGCCGCGCTCGATGCGGCGCGCCGCATCGGCCAGCTGTTCGATGGGGCGGCTGAACAAGCGCGCCAGGTGCAGGGCCACCGCACCAAAGACCAGGGCTGCCAGCAGACCGAGAGCCAGCAGCCGGTCGCGCATGGCATGGGCGGGTTGGAGGGCCTGCTCCAGCGGTTGGCGCACCACGATGCTCCAGCCCAGGTGCTGGGAGGTGCGTGAATTCACCGCCACCACGCTGGTGAGGTAGTCCTGGTCATCGTCCCATCGGACCTGGGTGTAGTGCTGGCCCGAGCCGGTGGGCAGGGCGGCGGGAAGTCGAAGCTGGTGCGCCAGTTTCTGCGGGTAGAGCACCACGCCCTGGGCGTTGGTGAGCAAAATTTCGGCGCCACTGCCCTGCGAACTTTGATCGAACGCCGACTGCACGGTCTGGGTCACCCAGCGCCAATGCACATGGGCGCCCACCACGCCGAGCAGTTCTCCACTGGAGTTGAGCATCGGGGCAGCAAAGTCGATGAAGCGCAACGGCCCCCCGTCGGGCGATCGGGGAAGCTCCTTTTCCAGCAGCAAGGCTTCGTGCACGTCCCCTGCAAAGACCCCGGACCGTGCGGCGATGAACCAGGGCCGCTGGGCTACGGACTGGCCTTGCAGCAGGCCATCGATGGCCTGGATGACCTTGCCCTGGGGGTCGGTCACCCCCATCCAGGCGAATTCCTGGCGCACGGCCCGCCGCCGCTGGAGCGACAGCAGCAGGTCGGGGTGCGTCAGGTCGCCGCGCGTGAAGTGTGGCGCCTGGCTGAGCAGCACGATGTCCAGTTCGCGCTCGCGCAGGCCGGCTCCCAGCAGGTCGGCGGCCGTCAGGGCCATAGCGTGGACGGAGGTGCCGGCCGAGGCGGCCATTTGCTGCGTGGCCAGCCGTCCGACATAGAGTCCGACGCACAGCAGGGTGAGCAACGACAGGCCGCTGAACCAGAGCGTGAGCTGGCCCCGCAGACTGTAGAGGGTGAACGTGCGCGTCGGTGCCATGGGGGACGGGGGTGCGGGTCGATCTCCGCGCCGAAAGGGTGTGGCGCTCAAGCGCATCCTGCGGGGTGGGCGGCGCCGCGTCAAGCCCCCAGCAGGTGCGCCAGGCGGGCCAGCGCATGCCGCACCGTGGCCATGCGCACGGCGGCGCGGTCGCCCGCGAAGTGCCGCAGTTCGCTGTGCGTGCGGCCATCCACGTGCCACGCCAGCCAGACTGTGCCCACGGGTTTCTCGGCGCTGCCGCCCGTGGGGCCGGCCACGCCCGTCACGGCGACACCGGCCTGGGCGTGGGAGCGGGCGATGGCGCCTTCGGCCATGGCACGGGCCACGGGTTCGCTCACGGCGCCATGCTGCGCGATCAGGGCCGCGTCCACGCCCAGCAGTTCGGTCTTGGCGGCGTTGGAGTAGGTCACAAAGCCACGCTCGAACCACTGGCTCGATCCGGCCAGATCGGTGCAGGCGGCGGCGATCAGGCCACCGGTGCAGCTCTCTGCCGTGGCCAGCATCTCGCCGCGTGCCAGCAACCGACCAGAAATATCAGTCAAAATGGCATCCAGCGCTTTACCATAAAGCGCAGGCAGCTCCTTATTTGATAGTGGATCGCCAGGGGTGGATGGGCTCACCAGAATCTCCACAGCGCAATCACCAGCAGCGTGCAGAAGGCCGCCACGAAGTCGTCAAACAGGATGCCCCAGCCGCCGCGCCAGCCAAAGCCCTTGAACAGGCTGTCGGCCCAGCCCACCGGGCCGGGCTTGGCGGCGTCGAAGAAGCGGAACAGCGCGAAGGCGGCGAGTTGCCCCCAGAAGCCCATGGGCATGGCCAGCCACAGCACCAGCCAGAAGGCCACCACTTCGTCCCAGACGATGCTGCCGGGGTCGGCCACACCCATGTGGCGTGCGGTCACGGTGCAGGCCCACCAGCCGCCCAGGGTGCTGGCGGCGATCAGCAGGCCCATCTGCAGCGGCGTGGCGAACCACTGCTGCAGCACCAGAAAGGCGAGCCAGGCCCAGAGCGTGCCCATGGTGCCGGGCGCGGCGCGCGAAAGGCCCGAACCGAAGCCCAGGGCCATGAAATGGGCCGGGTGGGCCAGAAGGAAGCGGACGGTGGGCCGCAGGGAAGGGCTGGCGGGGGTCGTCATCGCGAGGGCGGTTTAGGCGCTGGGGGTGGCCGAGGCCGCAGGAGGGGCGGGCCGCCGCACCAGCAGCACGGGCACGGAGGCGTGGCGGGCGATCTGTTCGGCGTCGCTGCCCATCAGCATGCGCTCGATGCCGCGCCGCCCCTGGGTGCCCAGCACGATCACCGAGGCACCCCACTGGCTGGCGTGCTCGACCACCAGGCGCGCCACACTGGCGTCGCGGCTCTCGATCAGCTCGGCTTCGGTGGCCACGCCTGCGTCCGTGAGCTGGCCGCGTGCCTTGTCGAGCAGCGCCTGAGCGTTCTGGCGGGCCAGGGGCAAGATGTCCTGGCGGTAGGTTTCGGGGCGCTCGAAGCCGCTGACATGTGCCACCGGGTCCATGATGTGCAGCAGCCGCACCTGCGCGCCGGTGAGCCGGGCGAGCTGCCCGGCCTCTGCCAGGGCATGGTCGGAGGTGGGGCTGCCGTCGATCGGGACGAGGATGCGGGAATACATGGCGGTGTCTGTAGCGTCGTGGAGAAGGCCCGGATTGTCATCCACTGCGTGCGGCCCGGGCCGTATGACCCGGTGCGCCGGTGCGGCATCAGGGCCTCTCTAGCAGCTCGATGTCCTTGGGGTAGCGCAGGGTGTGTTCGGCGTTGAATTGCGCCGTGGCGCCAGCGGCCAGGCTCTGTCGCCAGGCGATGGTGCCGCTCTGGCGGTTCCAGGCCAGGTCGGAGGGCTCGGGCTGGTAGTGGGACTCCACCTCGATCTTTTCGTGGCGCGAGACCGGTGCGGCATGCAGCACCTGCAGGTCTATGGCGTTCCGGTGGCGGTTCTCCACCTGGTAGGCGCGGCGCGTCTTGCGTTCGGTGCGCGCGCCGGTCAGGCCGGTGCTGCCGGTCACATCTTGCGGCGCATCGGCGCGCACCAGCACCAGTTCGTCGCGCCCGAACGAGAGACTGGCCACGGGCGCGGCGCCCGAGGTGGTGGCCGTGGCGGTGGCAAAGTCGAGCCGCCCCGTGCCCACAAAGGCGCCATCGCGGTACAGCCCCACGCTGCCAGCCGGCCAGCCGGCCAGACGCCGGGGGGCGGTGCAATCTCGGCCACGAGGTAGGCGGCTT
>DMZZ01000019.1:0-26748 GCA_003484805.1 Comamonadaceae bacterium
CAATGGTCAGAAGCGGCAAACCTTGGGACCCGTCGCTTCATAGCACTTGACTTTGAAGACGGTTACTCAGTGCGTCCTGCACATCACGACCCTGGTAGTTATGCAGTGGGCACTGTGCAGACCAGCGTGGCGCCCACCCACCGCCCCGACTGCACCAGCTCGCGCACGCAGTCGACCAGCACGTCCTGCAGCGCATCGTGCATGCAGCGCAGGTTGCGCGTGTGGCCCGAGCTGCCGCCGCCAATGACCAGGACATCGGGGGTCATGGGCAGGTCTTTTCGTTCATGGTGGCCTGAATGCAGAAAGAATGCCGCCGCGTGCACAGGGGTTGAGCCCGCATGGCCCCATCACGGGTCGTGATGGGTTAAGGAAATTCTGCAAAGATCGCCCATGCACTTGATAGCCGTCAGCAAGCCGTGGCATCCTCAGCACCCATAAAAACATGAGCACCAAACTTCCCATCAACCTCACCGACCTGCTGCGCCAGCGCACAGTCGAGGGCGAGCGCATCGAATACAAGGCCGGATGGAATCCGGACCCGATCATCCGCACCCTGTGCGCCTTTGCCAACGACTTCGAAAACCTCGGCGGCGGTTATGTGGTGATCGGGCAGAACTGCGACGCCAACGGTCAGCCGGTGTTTCCACCCGCGGGATTGGCGGACAACCAACTGGACAAGATTCAGCAGGAATTGCTGGCCAACTGCCAGTTGATCCAGCCGCCGTACTTCCCGGTGTTGAGCATCGAGGAAGTCGAGGGTCGCAAGCTGATCGTGCTGTGGGCGCCTGGTGGTCAGAACCGGCCCTACAAAGCACCGGAAGCGGTCACCGCCAACAAGAAAACGTGGCGCTATTACATCCGGCGCTTTAGCAGCACGGTCGAGGCCAAGGGCGAAACCGAGCAGGAGTTATTGAGCCTGGCCGCCAAGGTGCCGTTTGACGATCGTTACAACCAGTCGGCACGGATGGATGATTTGTCCAAACCGCTGATGCAGGCTTTCTTGCAGGAAGTGGACAGCGCGCTGGCGACGGAGGCGCCCGCAATGTCGGTCGAGGCCTTGGCGCGGCAGATGAACGTAGCGGGCGGCCCCTCCGAGTCGCCGTGGCCCAAGAACGTGGGCCTGCTGTTTTTCACCGAGGCGCCGGAGCGGTTCTTTCCCGGTGTGCAGATCGATGTGGTCTGGTTTCCTGAAGGCGCGGGCGGTGATCGCTTCGAGGAAAAAATCTTCAAGGGACCACTGGCGCGGATGACACGCGAGGCCTTGAGTTACATCCAGCGCAATTACCTGCGCGAAACAGTCATCAAGCATCCCGACCGCGCCGAGGCCACAAGGGTCTGGAACTTCCCTTACGCTGCCATTGAGGAGGCTTTGGTCAATGCCGTCTATCACCGATCCTACGAGGAGCGCGAGCCCATCGAGGTGCGCATCAGCAACCAGGAACTGGTGATTCTGAGCTTCCCTGGCCCTGATCGGTCAATCCGGCTGGAGGACTTCCCGGCCGGGCGCGCGGTAAGCCGCCGCTATCGTAATCGGCGGATCGGGGAGTTCCTGAAGGAGCTTGACCTGACGGAGGGTCGCTCGACGGGCATCCCGAAAATACTCAAGGTGATGGCTGCGAATGGCTCGCCCGCACCGCTGTTTGAAACCAATGATGAGCGACTTTCGTTTGTGATTCGCTTGCCCAGTCATCCGCAAGTGGTGGGCGCAACCCTGTCCACCGAGGAAGTCACAGGGGAAGTCACAGGGGAAGTCACAGGGGAAGTTGAGCGCCTGCTGCGCGCGATGGTGGGCGAAATGCCCCGCCATCTCATCCAAACCGCGCTCGGCCTCAAAAGCGCAGAGCACTTCCGTACGGCTTACCTCAAGCCAGCCTTGGTGGTGGGAGCGATCGAAATGACGTTGCCCGACAAACCGCGCAGTAGCAAGCAACGTTACCGATTGACTGACTTCGGTCAACAATGGCTGAAGACGCAGCCAGGCCAGGCCAAGGACTGAAGTTGGCACTTCAGTCATCCGCATTTGCAATCGGCTTGCTGCTCGAACCCCTCACCCGTTTGCGGCGGTAGTCAACCTCGCTCCTACCCACCGACCCGACTGCACCAGCTCGCGCACGCAGTCGCCCAGCACCACGCGCGCAGCCAGCGCGGCGGGCGAAAGCTCGTCGTCCGACAGACTGCACAGCGCGGCAGGCCGATAAGCCGGGCCGTCCTCGATTTCGGTCAGCGCAAAGCGCTGCGCCGCGTCGGGGTAGCGGCCCACCGCCGCCCAGGGCTGGATGGTGCTGCCCAGGCCCATGTCCACTGCGTCCATCAGCAACGCCAGCGAGTCGATCTCCATGGCCATGCGCGGCGCCACGCGCGCCTGTGCAAAGGCGGCATCGAGCCGGCTGCGCAGGCCATGCGGGCCGGTGGGCAGTATCAACGGCTCGTCGCCCAGTTGCGCCAGGGCCACCTTGTCCGTGAGCGGCGGCGTGTGCACGCCATGCTGCGCCGAGCGAATCAGGAACAGGCGCTCTTCCAGCAGCGGCAGCACGCTCCAGCGGCGCGCCGGCTGCGTGTCAAACAGCACAGCCAGATCGAGCTGGCGCGCGTTGAGCATGTTCGACAGGTGCCCTGACAGGCTGCCCACCATGTGCAGGCGCACATCGGGGTAACGCTCGTGCATGGCGCGCATGAGTGGCACACCCAGCACCGAGGCGGTGGTGGGCGACAGGCCCACGCTCACGCTGCCCGTCAGCCGCGCCTGCTGCGCCGCGCGCGCGGCCTGGTCGGCATGGCGCAGCGCCAGTTGCGCCTCGCGAAAAAACGCCAGCCCCGCCTCGGTGGGCACGGCGCCCTTAGCAGTGCGCTGCAGCAGCCGGGTGCTGAGCTCGCCCTCCAGGCGGCTGATCTGCTGGCTCAGGGCCGACTGCACCATGTCGAGATCGATCGCAGCACGGCCCATGGAGCCCAGCTCCACGATGCGGACAAAGTAGCGCAGCTGGCGCAATTCCATGGGGTGTCCTTTCTTCCGGCTGGCGAACTACTGCCCCGCCACCTGCGGAATCAGCCGGTGGTAGAAGCGGATGGCGTCCTGGTAGTTCGCCATGCTCAGGCGCTCGTTGGTGCCGTGAAAGCGCTTGAGGTCTTCGCTGTTGGCGCGAATGGGGGAGAACTTGAAGATGTGGTCGCTGATGGCGCCGTAGTGGATGGAGTCCGTGCCCGCCACCATCAGCCCCGGGGCCACGAGGGCATCAGGGAAGACCTCGCGAACGGTCTGGTTCAACACCCGGTATTGCGCCGAATCGGTGGGCGCCACCTTGGACGCATCCACCGCACCCGGCAGCGCCACCAGTTCGAACTGGCCGCCCGGAGCCGCATCGGCCACATGGCTGTGCATGTGCGCCAGCACGCCCTCTTTGGTGTCGCCCGGCAGGATGCGGAAGTTCACCGTGGCCTCGGCGCGGCCGGGCAGCACGTTCTCTTTGTTGCCCGCGTTGACGATGGTCAGCGCCGTGGTGGTGCGCAGCATGGCATTGGTGCTGGCCGCGCCTTCCAACTGCTTTTGCACCACGGGGCCGAACAACCACAGGTTGGACAGCGCCACGCGCGCAAAGCCGCTCAGCTCGGGCGCCAGGGTGTCGAACATTTCAAACGCCACGCCCCGGATGCCGGCCGGCAACTGCTTGTCCTCCAGGCGCGCAAGGGCCGCACTCATCATGGCAATGGCGCTGGCACCCTTGGGCGGCGGCATGGACGAATGGCCCGGCGTGGCCGACACCTTGAGCACCACCGACATGTAGCCCTTCTCGGCCACGCCGATGAGCGCCGTGGGCTTGGCAATGCCGGGCATCAGGCCTTCAAGCACCAGCAGCCCCTCGTCAAGCACAAAGTCGAGACGCACGCCGCGCTGTTGCAGCAGCGCGGCAATCTGCTGGGCACCGCGCGCACCACCCACCTCCTCGTCAGCGCCGTAGGCCAGGTAAATGGTGCGCGGCGGCTGGTAGCCGCTGGCCAGCAGCATCTCGACGGCCTCCATTTGCGAAAGCAGGTTGCCCTTGTCGTCCCACGAGCCCCGGCCCCAGATGAAGCCGTCTTTGACCTCACCGGCAAACGGCGGCACCTCCCAGTCGCCCTCGGTGCCGGGCGCCACGGGCACCACGTCCTGGTGCGCCATGAGCATGATGGGCCGGGCCTGCGGGTCGGCGCCCTTCCAGGTGTAGAGCAGGCTCAGGTCGTCCACCACCTCGCGCTGCAGTGCGGCATGCACGCGCGGAAAGCGCTCCTGCAGCAAAGCGTGCAGGGCCTTGAACTGGTCGGCACTGAGCTGCGCGTCGTCGCGCGAGGAAAGGGTCTGCAGGCGCACCGCCTCGGCCAGCCGCTGCGCCACGGCGGCGCCATCCACGGCCACGGGGGCCAGCGGCTCCACCGGCAACTGGCGCGAGCCTTTGCGCAGCGTGTTGACGGCCACAGCGGCCGCCAGCAGCACGAGCAGGGCCAGCAGGCCCCACAGGGTTTTCTTCAGCATGGGTGTTGTCTCCTGGGGAGGCATGGTAACCATTGCCATCCAAGCTGCCAGCACTGGTATCGCACACTGAAAACTGTATTTTTTGTCAGGGGGATTAATACCGGACATTTTGTCCGGTATGATTACCTTCATGAACACACCATTGACCACTTTCGATGACACTGCGGCGCAGACGTACCTTGCAGTAGCCCGCCAACACCACTCGCAAGCGGCGATCGCAAAACACCTTGGTGTGAGCGAGCGACAGGTCAGGCGGTGGGAAGTTGGTGAATCCCACCCGCCACCGTATGTCAGCATGGCATTGCAGCGGCTGCTGCCGTTCCAAGCGGCAACGAACCCGAACGCTGACTTTAAATTCATAGATTTATTCGCTGGAATTGGGGGTATCAGGCTCGCGTTTGAGGCCATTGGCGGTGAGTGCGTATTCACCAGCGAGTGGGACAGCTATGCCCAGCGCACGTACATGGCAAATTTTGGTGGACAACACCCCATCAATGGTGACATCACCCAGATAGCCGCTGCTGACATTCCTGACCATGACGTCTTGCTGGCTGGTTTTCCGTGCCAGCCGTTCTCGATTGCCGGCGTCTCCAAGAAAAACGCGCTGGGACGGGCGCATGGTTTCGCAGACGAAACGCAAGGCACGCTGTTCTTTGACGTAGCACGCATCATCGCAACCAAGCGGCCCACGGCTTTCATGCTTGAGAATGTCAAAAACCTCCAATCACATGACAAAGGTCGTACCTTCGACGTAATTTTGCGCACACTGCGGGACGAGCTGGGTTATCAGGTTTTCCACAAGGTGATCGACGGCGCCCATTTTGTTCCGCAGCACCGTGAGCGCATCATCATTGTCGGGTTCCGTGAACCTGTGGATTTTGACTGGGGCCTGGTTGACCTGCCTCCAAAAGGATCCCACACATTGGGCGACATCATCCACAAGGATACCGGTGAACCGATTTTGGAGTCAGATGGGGATAGTTACTACGACCCCGTCAAACGCCGTGCGCTTGACAAATACACCCTGACCGATAACCTATGGACGTACCTGCAGAACTATAAAAAGAAGCATGCAGCAGCAGGTAATGGATTTGGCTTCGGCCTTGTTACGCCAGAGAGCGTCACGCGCACATTGTCGGCCCGTTATTACAAGGATGGTTCAGAAATCCTGTTCAGCCAAGGAAAAAATAAGAACCCGCGTCGACTAACGCCCCGCGAATGCGCAAGGTTGATGGGTTTTCCAGATACATTCAGAATCCCGGTTTCAGACACGCGCGCATATAAACAATTTGGGAATTCTGTTGTCGTGCCAGTAATGAAAGCTGTTGCTGTTGCCATGAGACCTCTCGTCATTGAAGCCATACAGCAGCACGAAAGCAGCAAAATTCGTCGCATCGCTTGATCTGGAGAGCACCATGCAAACAACATCCCGAATTCCAACCCAACCAAATAAATCTTTTTTTGCGATGAACCGCTGGTTCAAACAGATGTATGTGTCCGGTCTTCTTTTCCATCCCGACGAACCCGCAGAATCAATTATTAACATTGCGAGTGGCCAACCATCATTCACGGCGGCAGAGTGCATCCAACTCAACAGTGCCATTCAGTTGATGTTTGACAACCACGGCGATCGGGTTTACAGCGTCTGCTTGAAGTATTTCCACATGGCCATGGGCATCAAGCCAGATTACTCCAGCACATGACGGATGTTGTGGATGCGGCTACCCGCAGCCGCATGATGTCCGGAATTCAGGGAAAAAACACCAAACCTGAAATAGCGGTCAGAAAAGGCCTGCACCGATTGGGATTAAGGTTTCGCCTAAATGGGGCCGGACTTCCGGGAAAACCAGATTTGGTGCTGGCAAAGCACCGAACAGTGGTTTTCATTCACGGCTGTTTTTGGCATGCCCACGCATGCAGCGCATTTCATCTACCCGCGAGCAATACGGCGTTTTGGAGAGAAAAATTACAAACAAATGTCGTCCGGGATCTCAAGCAGGTCGATGAATTACGGTCGCTTGGCTGGCGCATTCTTGTTATCTGGGAATGCGCTTTGAAAATCCCAAAAACAGTAAGCCCTTCTGAGTTGTTTCAAATAATTCACGACTGGATTGTCGATTGCGATTTTCCCTATACAGAAATATACAAGGCAGCAGGCAATGGTCTTTGCAAACGTATCACAACTAATCGCGCGCTTTAAAGATTTAGGGGCCGAACGGATTTTTTGCAAGCATCTCGCCGAGAACGACAACTCAAAGCAACAAATCTATCTCGGGGGCAATTTTGAAATTCTCTCGTTTTTTCCGCACGGCGAAATTACGGCATTCCCAGAGCTTAAATTGCCGAATTTCAAGGCAACACTTGATTTTTATTGGGTCGATTCCGAGCATGTTGAGAAAGCCAAAGGTGCGCAGCTAATTCTCTACCCTGCTTATCCAGAGGTCAGATTATCAGGGTTCCTGGCAGGCTGCAGGACCGCACCCTCAGAACATCTGCAGCAAATACCACAGGATCAGCGTCGCGGTAAAGATGGCCGAGTTTTGATATTTGGCACCACCAGCGACAGGCGCACACTTGCCTGCTTGGCGCCTGAGAACTCTCCGCTGGCAAGCGAACTGCTGGAAAAATTCGCCGATTCACCACGTTCAGGACTTTTTTTAGAGGTAACGCTTCCTGTCGGATCAGAAACAAATAAAGCAAACGTATTAGCAGCACTTCAGCGCATTCATTCGGGTGGTTACCACGCTTCTTGCCGCAGGAACAATCGTGGTGAAATCATTCCCTACAACGCATCCAACGGCGGTGGCTACACGCTTGAAGCCTTATTGGGCATCACGCCAAATGGCAGGTCAGAGCCTGACTACCTAGGATGGGAGATCAAGGGCCATAGCTCGAATCGCGTGACATTGATGACCCCAGAGCCTAACGGCGGTTTTTACGGCCAACGCGGGGTTAAAGAGTTTGTTGAGCGTTACGGGCACGACGTGAGCGATGGGAACATGTATTTCACGGGGAGCCACAAGGTTGGCGAGCCATGCGCAGCGACCCGCTTGACCCTGCAGGTATCGGGGTTTGACCCGGCAGAACCTAGGTTGTTCGATGTCAGTGGAGCGGTGCGCTTGGTGGACTGCGATGGCAATGAAGCGGCCTCGTGGGCGTTTGCCCATTTGCTGACGCATTGGAACCGCAAGCATGCATTTGCCGCCTACGTCCGCTACACGCCGCAAAAATCACCGCTTGCCTATCGGTATGACACACCCGTACTGATGGGCGAACACACCGACTTCAACAGGTATTTGAATGCCCTGTGTTCCGGGGCCATTATTTTTGATCCCGGCTCCAAAGTAACCCAAGCCCGCACGGTGCAGTCAAGAGTTAAGGCAAGAAGCCAATTCCGCATCAACACAAAGGATTTGCATTTGCTTTACCAGACCCTTACGGCAGAAAGCATCGCAACGTGAAAACGACTTTATTGAGGAATGGCCATACTGTTTCACCCGCCGGGCCTCACGAAGTACCGCCTCACCCACGCCATCGGGGTTCCTCTGCAACGGATCGACGAATCGTCGCGGCAAGCGTGCGGCCGGGTTTCAACAAAAAAATCAGGGTCAATCTCATATACAGCAAGAGCGAGAAGCTATTGATTCAATAGCATCTCCGCGCCCTGCGGTATCGCAGTAGCCGGATAATCCCGTCCATGAAAAAGCAACGCGTCGTGGTGGGCCTGAGCGGTGGGGTGGACTCCGCCGTCACCGCCTACCTTCTCAAACAGCAGGGCCACGAGGTGGTCGGCATCTTCATGAAGAACTGGGAAGACGATGACGACAGCGAATACTGCTCGTCGAACGTCGATTTTGTGGACGCCGCTGCCGTGGCCGATGTGATTGGCATCGAGATCGAGCACGTCAACTTTGCCGCCGAGTACAAGGACCGCGTGTTTGCCGAGTTCCTGCGCGAGTACCAGGCCGGGCGCACGCCCAACCCCGATGTGCTGTGCAATGCCGAGATCAAGTTCAAGGCCTTTCTGGACCACGCCATGCGCCTGGGCGCCGAGAAGATTGCCACGGGCCACTATGCCCGTGTGCGGCAGAACGCGGCCACGGGCCTGTTCGAACTGCTCAAGGGGCTCGACGCCTCGAAAGACCAGAGCTACTTCTTGCACCGCCTGAACCAGGCGCAGCTGGCCAAAACGCTGTTCCCCGTGGGGGAGCTGCACAAGACCGAGGTGCGCCGCATTGCCGAGGAGATCGGCCTGCCCAACGCGAAGAAGAAGGATTCGACCGGCATCTGCTTCATTGGCGAGCGGCCGTTTCGCGAATTCCTCAACCGCTACATCAGCCACGCGCCCGGCCCCATTCAGGATGACCGGGGGCGCAAGCTGGGCCGGCATGTGGGCCTGAGTTTCTACACGCTGGGCCAGCGCCAGGGCCTGGGCATCGGGGGTGTGAAAGAGAAGGGCGCGCAGCGCGGTGCTGGCGACCATGCGCCCTGGTTTGTGGCCCGCAAGGATCTGGAGAAAAACACCCTTCGTGTGGTGCAGGGGCATGACCACCCCTGGCTGCTGTCGCACCGGCTCGACGCGCAGGATGCCAGTTGGTGCGCGGGCCAGGCGCCCGCACCGGGCCCGTACGCCGCCAAGACGCGCTACCGCCAGCAGGATGCGGCCTGCACCCTGGAGCGCTCGGACAGCGCCGCGTTTCGCCTGTGTTTCCCCGAGGCGCAGTGGGCCGTCACGCCCGGGCAGAGCGCCGTGCTCTACGACGGCGAGGTGTGCCTGGGGGGTGGGGTGATTGCGGCGGTGGACCCGGACTGAGTTTGCGGCCACAAATGGCCTTTGCGCCCCCTGTGAACGGGCGCCACATGCTATTGATTCAATAGCATCAGCACCGGGTGTTCACCCGGTGCTGTGGGTCAGTAGTTCCAGGTGGCGCGCAGCACCCAGCCGCTGTTGCGGCTGTCGCCGCCCAGATGGGCACGGTACTGCAGCGACAGCTCCAGCCACGAGCGGCCCGAGCGGTAGGCGTCCTCGCGCAGCCACCAGCGTGCGTTCACGCCCAGGCCAGCGCTCGCCGCGTTCTGGCGTCCGTAGGTGTTGTTGTGCTCCAGCGCCAGCACGGCGTGGGCCCAGAGCGACGCGGGCCGAGCATCCTCGGCGCCGAGGCGCCAGTTGGGGCCGTAGCGCAGTTCGGCCACGGCGTATTCCTCGCCGCTGTCGAGGTAGCGGCCGGCCTCGGCATAGTGGTCGTAGGCCATCCAGCGGCGCCCCTGGGGCGGCGGCAACTGGCCCTGGGTGGCTGAGTACGCGGCGCGCACCAGCCAGTCGTTGCGCGTGAAGGTGCCGGCTTTGACCAGGCGTTCGGCCGCGAGCACGAGGTTGTGCTCCGCCAGGGGCTTGATGCGGGCGCCGAGCACCAGTTGCACCGAAGGCCAGCCCGAATGCTCGCCGGTGGCGGCGTGCAGGTTGCCGGTGGTGCGCACGTACAGGTCGCCATGGGCGCCGTAACCGCGCCAGTCTTGCGGGCGCCAGAACAGCTCGGTGCCGAACTGGGCGTTGCGCTCGCGCCCGCCGGTGGAAAGGCCCCCCGGAATGCTGGAGCCGCCCGTGGACGACAGCCCCACCGAGGCGCCCCAGGTGCGCTCGAGCGCGCCCACGGCCACGCGCACGTCCTGCAGCTTTTGCGGCTCCAGGGCGATCTGCCCGGTCGCCACCTGGTCGATCACGGCGCGAAAGCGCCGCGCGGCCGGGGCGACCTGGCCCACGCGCTCGGCGGCATAGGCGGCGTCCTGCAGCGACGGCACCGGCAGGGCGCCCGCCTGCTCGGCCTCGTCGTAGGCCTGGGCCTGCAGGGGGTAGTCCTGCGCGGTGTTGGCGAGCGCGGCCCGTTCCACGGCCGGCAGCGTGGCCCAGGTGGGCAAGGCCAGGGCCTGGCGCGCAGCCTGCCGGGCCTGCTCGGGCTGTTGCAGCGCGGCCAGCGCGTTGACCTGCAGCTGGTGGTGGCGGATGTTGCCGGGTTCGGCCTCCAGCAGCACGGCGGTGAGCGCCAGCACCGCAGGCCATTCGCCGCGCTCGCCCAGGGCATAGGCCGAGCCGCCCAGCACGAACGGCAGGTTGTGGCTGTAGCGCACGCCGCACACAGGCTGGGCCGCAGGCCCCTCGCACTGCAGACGGGGCGGCTGGGCCGGCAGAGCCGGGCGCAGCGCGGCCAGAGCGGGGGTGCGCTCCTGGGCCAGCGCCAGCGGGCGGCGCGGCGCGGCGTCAGTGTGTTGTGCGGGCAGGCGGCGCAGGAATTCCAGCGCCAGCGCCGACTCGCCCGCCGCAAGGGCGGCATCGGCGGCGGCCAGAACCGCATCGGGCGCGGCATCTTTCAGCACGGCGGCCTGCTGGTCGGCGCGTGCACCGTCGCGCTGGCCCGCCGCCTGCAGCAGGTGGGCACGCACCAGCAGGAAGGCCGGGTGACCCGGGTGGCGCTGCAACGCCGCCTGCGTGGCGGCCAGCGCCGGGCCGGCCTGGCCGCTGTCGATGAGCGACTGCACCTGCAGCACATGCCAGGCCTCGGGCCCGGGGTCGAGCGCCAGCGCGCTGGCCATGGCCTGGCTGGCTACCGCGGGGTTGCCAGCGGCAAAGGCCTCGTAAGCCCTGTTCGCATGCTGCCAGGCTGCGCCCTGGGGCGCAGCCTGCGCCCATACGGGTGCGCCCGTGGCGGCCAGCGCCAGGCAGGCCAGGGCGAGGGCCGTGAAACGGTGTCCGCTCATGGCTGCACCTCCTTGGTTGTGTGGGGGGCGTAGCGCAGCGCCAGGGCTTTGTCCAATGCGGCCTGCGTCAGCACGCCGCTGCGCACGAGGTAGGCGCCGATCAGGCCGTCTTCGTCGCTGCGGTAGCTTTCCAGGGCGCGCTCGAAGTGCTCGCGGGTCACCAGGCCGTGCTCGATCAGCACGTCACCCAGCAGCGGCGCCTGACGCTCTCCGGCCACCTCCAGCACGCCGCGCAGCTGGCGCAGGCCGTGCACGATCTCGCTCTCGCGCACGATGGCCTGCCGGATCTTGCGTTTGTCCTTCTGGCGCAGTTCAGCCAGCGCCTGTTCTGGCAGGGGCGCGGCCACGGCCAGGTACAGCAGGTCGTCGGTGCTTTCGGGCAGGGCCAGCACGCGCCAGCGGATGGCGCTGTCAAGCGGCAAGTGGCGGGCCCCTTCGCGCACCATGGCGGCGTCCACCTGCACGCGCGGCAGCGACGCCTGGAAGGCCAGGGCCTCGGCGAGCGTTTCCTCATCCAGCCAGCCCTTGCGCACCAGGATGCGCCCCAGGGGGCCGGTGCCGCGCTCCTGGTCGCTCAGCGCAGTCATGGAGCTGGGTCGGTATCGATGGCACTTCCAGGTGGTCAGCAGATCGCCCAGGCGCTGGCGCTGGCCCGCCAGCTGGTCGGTGTCCGGAAAGTCGTGCAGGGTCTTGTTCCAGGTCAGCCGCTGGCCAAAGAAGATGTGACCGAGGAACAGGCGCCAGGCCCGGGCCGCCGCCATGGCGTTGACCAGATTGCCCACCACCATGCGTGGCAGCGCCAGCAGGCTGTGCTCCCACCCGTAGAGCTGGCCCACGAAGTAGCAGCGCTGGGCCGCACGCATCACCAGTGCGAACAGGTTGAACCACATGACCTGGCGCACCCAGCCATCGGCTTCGAGCGTGGGCGGCAGGTAGGCGCTCCACCAGCCCATGCCGTCGAGCAGCAGAAACAGCATGTAGTTGAAGAACAGCACGTAAGCGACCAGCGTGATGAACGAGGTGATGAGCCCCTTGCGGTCACGGAACAGCAGGTACTTGACGGCAAGCGACCCGCTCCAGCCCACCTGCTGCCAGCCCTGGAAGCCGATGCCCAGCGTCCAGCGCGCCTTCTGACGGTAGGCGGCGGTGAAGGTGCTCGGGAAATACTCGCGCACCCCCAGCGGGTGCGTGAGCACCAGGGTCTTGTCGGGGCGCAGCCCGAACCACGACTTGCGGCGGATCTGGTATTGCACGTCGAAGCGGCCGAAGATCTGGCGCATGCCCAGGCGCGAGAGCCGCGCGCCCACGTCGTAGTCTTCGGTGAGGGTTTCGGTGTTGAACGGCAGGTCGCCGGTCTGGCTGGCCAGCGTGACCAGCGCATGGCGCGAAAAGCAGGTGGCCACGCCGGCCGAGGGCACCATGTGCGACAGGCTCTCGCGCACCACGAGGTCTTTGCCGTGCGATTCGGCAAACTCGTCCATGTAGGTGCCGGCGATCCATTCGAACCAGTTGCGTTCGAGCGAGATCACGGGCAGCTGGATGAAGTCGATGCGCGGCAGCAGGTAGTTGTAGTACTTGAGTTCGAGCGGGTGCAGCACATCCTCGCTGTCGTGCATGACGAAGCCCGCAAAGGGCACGGCCTGCTGCTGCTCGTATGCTAGCGTGGCATGAAAGAGTCCGTTGAGGCAATCGGCCTTGCAGGTGGGGCCATCGTGCGGGATCGCCACGCGCACCACATGGGGGTAGCGGCGCCGCACACGTTCAACTTCCTCGATGGTGCGCCGGTCGTTGCGGTAGGTGCCCACGAAGACGCGGTAGTTGCGGTACTCGAGTGTCTGCACCAGGTGGTCCAGCATGGAGGCGATCACCTCGTGCTCTTCCCAGGCGGGCACCATGATGGCCAGGGGCTGCTCGGGGCGCTCGCGAATCTGCTCGGCGGTCAGGGGCTGGTGGTTGCGCCGCACCCGCAGCTTGCGGTAGATCTCGCGCACCCAGTACCAGGCGTCGATGAACAGATCGTCCACACTGGAGATCAGGATGATCACGGCGACCACAGCCGTGGCGATTTCCAGTTGCTGGTAGTAGGCGTCGAACCAGTGGGACCAGGTTGTCGGATTCATCTCATGCCCTCGCTGCAGCGAAGTCAGGCGCTCTGCTCCGCGATGGGTTGGAACGTCGGCTCGGGACGCCCGCACAGGGCCGCCACGATACGCGCGCTCGCACGGCCGTCGCCGTACGGGTTGACGCTGTGCGCCATGCGCTGGTACTCAAATGCATCATCGAGTAGCAAAGATACCTCTTTTTCGATCTGTCCGTGCGCTGTGCCCACCAGGCGCACCGTTCCGGCCTGCACGGCTTCGGGGCGCTCGGTCACATCGCGCATGACCAGCACCGGCTTGCCCAGCGCTGGCGCCTCTTCCTGCACGCCGCCAGAATCGGTGAGCACCAGGCTGGCGCGCTGCATGAGGCGCACGAAACCCAGGTAGTTCTGGGGCGCGATCAGGTGGATGTTCGGATGGCCGTCCAGAATGCGGTGCACCGGCCCCGTCACCTCGGGGTTCAGGTGCACCGGGTACACCAGTTCCACATCCCCCCGGCGCGCAAGATCTGCGAGGGCGGCACAGATCGACGCCATGGCCGGGCCGAAGTTCTCGCGCCGGTGGCCCGTCACCAGCACCATGCGCTTGCCGGGGTCGAGCACCGGCAGCCCCATATCGACCTGTTCGCGCAGATGCGATTCATTTTCGAGCCGCGCCACCATGGCGTGCAGCGCGTCGATCACGGTGTTGCCCGTGACATGGATGCGTCCGCCCAGGTTTTCTGCCAGCAGGTTGCTGCGGGCACCGGCCGTGGGAGCAAACAGCTCATCGCTGACCACATCCACGACGCGCCGGTTCATCTCCTCGGGCCAGGGCTGCGCCAGCGTGCCCGTGCGCAGGCCGGCCTCGACATGGCCGACCGGAATTTTGCGGTGAAACGCCGCCAGGGCGGCCGCCAGGGCGGTGCTGGTGTCGCCGTGCACCAGCACCCGGTCGGGCCGGACCTGCTGCAGCACCGGGTCCAGGCGCTCCAGAATCCGGGCGCACAGACCGTTGAGTGTCTGGTTCTCGGTCATGACCTCCAGGTCATGGTCCACACGGATACCGAACAGCCACAGCACCTGCTGCAGCATCGACTGGTGCTGCCCCGTGGTGCACACCACCGACTGGATACCCGGCGTGCGCGCGAGCAGCCCCAACAGCGGCGCCATCTTGATCGCCTCGGGGCGGGTGCCGATAACGGAAAGGATTTTCATGGGGTCTTTCAGCGGCCGGGGCACCGGCCCTGCGGGCAGGCTGCCCGCGTCAGGCAAGGCACGCCAGGGCGGCGAGCGGCCCTCTCAGGCGGGGCGGTCAGAACGGGATGTCGTCGTCCATGTCGTCAAAGCCCGAGGCCGCGCGGGGCGCCTGGGCCATGGGAGCGGGCGCCGGTGCCGGGCGCTGCGGGGGGGCCGCAGGGCGCTGGGGCGGCGGTGCGGCGCGGCGCGGGGCCTGCGGCTCGTAGCCACCTGCGTCGCCACCACCGTAACCCTCGTCATAGCCACCGCCTTGCGCACCGCCACCGCCCATGCCCTGGCGGCTGCCGAGCATCTGCATGGTGTCGGCGCGGATTTCGGTGCTGTACTTTTCCACACCGGCCTGGTCGGTCCACTTGCGGGTGCGCAGGGAGCCTTCCACGTACACCTGCGAGCCCTTGCGCAGGTACTGGCCGACGATTTCGGCCAGGCGGCCGTTGAACACCACGCGGTGCCATTCGGTGGACTCTTTCGACTCGCCGGTCTGCTTGTCCTTCCACTTGTCGGTGGTGGCAATGGTCACGTTGGCCACCTGGTCGCCGCTGGGGAAGGTGCGCATCTCGGGGTCGCGGCCCAGGTTGCCGACGATGATGACTTTGTTCACGGATGCCATGCTGCTCTACCTCTGTTTTCGTGGGGCGCTCCAAGCGCCAGACGCGTGATTGTGCCGCAACCGCCCGGCGCGGGAGCGGGGGGTCAGTGCCCTGCCCGGCCCACCGGGCGCAGCGGCCAGGTCAGCACCAGCCACAGGGCCGTGAGCAGCGTCGTCGCCACGAACAGGCCCGGGGCACCGGCCCATTTGACCAGCGCGCCGCCGAGCGCGCCACCGGCAAACAGCCCCAGCGACTGTAGCGTGTTGTAGGCCCCCAGCGCCGCGCCGCGCACCGGGGTGGGCGCCATGCGCGACACCAGGCTGGGCTGGCTGGCCTCCAGCGCGTTGAAGCCGCANNATGGCGCCCAGCAGCGCGGCGCGCAGGCGGCCACGCCGCTCCATCGCAAACAGACCACCCATGGCCACAAACGACAGCACCACCGCCGGCAGGTACACCTGCCAGTGCTGCGCGTGCGCCAGACCCGCCTGCACCAGCAGGGCGGGCACGGCCACCCACATGGACAGCTGCACGGTGTGCAGCACGAACACGCCCAGGTTCAAGCGCAGCAGATCAGGGTTCTTGAAGACATCGGCCAGGCGGCCGCGCGGCCCCTCGCTGTGGTGCGCGGCCTCGGGCGGCACCCACCACAGCACCACGGCAATGCCGGCCAGCGCCAGCGCGCAGGTCAGGCCGAACAGGCCGCCCAGGCCAATGCGGGCGGTGAGCAGAGGCGCGGCCACCAGGGCCACGGCAAACATCAGGCCGATGCTGCCACCCACCAGCGCCATCGACTTGGTGCGGACGCTGTCGCGCGTCTGGTCGGCCAGCAGCGCGGTGACGGCCGCCGACACGGCGCCCGCGCCCTGTAGCGCACGGCCCACCAGCAGGCCCATCACGCTGTCGGCCAGTGCCGCCAGCAGGCTGCCGCCGGCAAACACCAGCAGGCCCAGCACGATGACGCGCTTGCGGCCGAAGCGGTCGGACGCCATGCCCAGCGGCAGTTGCAGCACGGCCTGCGTAAGCCCGTAGATGCCCATGGCCAGGCCGACGAGCGCCGGGTCGTCCCCGCCAGGGTACTTGCGCGCCTCCAGCGCAAACACCGGCAAGACCATGAACAGCCCCAGCATGCGCAACGCGAAGATCAGCGCCAGCGAGACGCTGGAGCGCCGCTCTTGCGGGGTCATCCGGCTGGCTGAGGACGGGGGCTGCGGTGTGGCAGCGCCCGGGAAAGTGGGAGAGGATTCCGGCACGGTGGTGCGCTAGGGGCCCGGGAGCCCATTGAGTCAAAACAGCGATTCTCGCGCATCCACTGCGACCACGGCCAATCCGGGGGGTTGGGCAGGTTTGCAGCGCGTCAACAGCCTGGTGCCAAAAATGCCTCCGGCGCCCTATTCACAAACGCCAGAAGCTATTGTTGATATAGCAAGCATGGACCCCTATGCCGCCAGGGCTGCCTCGATATCGCCCGCCAGCTTCTCGGGCGCATCCTGCGGCGCATAGCGACGCAGCACCTGGCCGTCCTTGCCCACCAGGAACTTGGTGAAGTTCCACTTGATGGCCTTGCTGCCCAGCAGACCCGGCGCCTCGGCGGCCAGCCAGCGGTAGAGCGGGCTGGCGTTGGCGCCGTTGACGTCGATCTTGGCCATCATCGGAAAGCTCACGCCGTAGTTGAGCTGGCAGAAGCTGGCGATCTCGTTGTTGCTGCCCGGGTCCTGCCCGGCAAACTGGTTGCACGGAAAGCCCAGCACCACCAGCCCCCGGCCACCGTACTGCCGGTGCAGCGCCTCCAGCCCGCCGAACTGCGGCGTGAAGCCGCAGGCGCTGGCGGTGTTGACGATGAGCAGCACCTTGCCTTCGTACTGGCGCAGGGGCACACTGGTGCCGTCGATCTGCAGGGCGTCGAAGTCGTAGATGCTGCTCATGCATGGCTCCAGAGGAAAAAACCGCATCGTAACGGTTTCACCTGGGGGTGCTGCGCGGCTGGCACAACACCCCTATTTCATGGTCAAAATGGCCTTGAGCGCTTTACCATCAAGCATTGACAGCTCCGGAAACAGGAGCATCAATGGTGGGTGTCGTGCCGGGCGATGCGCAGCAGGTGGTCCAGCTCTTCGGCGTGCTTGACGCAGTTGTGGGCATGCCAGCGCTGGATGACCCACATGATGCCCGCCACCACCACGCCAAACGCGGTGATGGCGCCAAAGGCCGACAAACCCATCACGGTGGACAGGCTGTAGAACGCCCCCAGGCCCAGGATGCAGGCCTGCTCATTGAAGTTCTGCACGGCGATCGACCGGCCCGCGCCCATGAGGTTATGACCCCGGTGCTGCAGCAGCGCGTTCATGGGCACCACCAGAAAGCCCCCCAGCCCGCCCAGCAGAATCAGGAAGGGCACGGCGACCCAGACATCGCTGATGAAGTTCATCATGATCACCAGCAGCCCCATGGCAATGCCCAGGGGCATGACGCGCGTGGCCAGGTCCAGCCGCATGTACATCGAGGCCACCACGGCGCCCACGGCCGTGCCGATGGCCACCACGCCCACCAGGGCCGAGGCCTGCGTGGTGCTGTAGCCCAGGGCAGCGGCGCTCCAGGCCAGCACGATGTAGCGCAGGTTGCCCGAGACACCCCAGAACAGGGTGGTGGTGGACAGGGAGATCTGACCCAGCCGGTCCTTCCACAGCCGCTTGTTACAGCTCCAGAAATCGGGCAGCAGCGCCAGGGTGTTGGCCAGCACGCTGCGCGCGGGGTCTTGCCGCATGGAGCGCATCTCGACGCCGGTGTGCGGGATGCGGGTGTTGAACCAGGCCGCCACGATGTAGACGAAGATCAGCGCAAAAATGGCCGCCTGGGGTGCGGTGTCCACCCCCAGGTCGATGCCCGGCACATCCACCGACAGCAGCAGCGCGGAGATGGTGGGGCCCACGAGCTGGCCGCCCAGCAGCACGCCCAGGATGATGGAGGCAATGGTCAGCCCCTCGATCCAGCCGTTGGCCTTGACCAGTTGCGAGGCCGGGAGCAGTTCGGTGAGGATGCCGTACTTGGCGGGCGAATACGCGGCCGCGCCCAGGCCCACCACGGCATAGGCCATGAGCGGGTGCGAGCCAAACAGCATCATCAGGCAGCCCACCACCTTGATGGCGTTGCTGACGAACATCACCTTGCCTTTGGGCAACGCATCGGCAAAAGCGCCCACGAAGGGCGCCAGAACCACATAAAAGAGGGCGAACATCGGCACCAGGGCGGCGCGCTGCCACTCGGGACTGCCACTGGTACGCAGCAATTCCACGGCCGCCACGAAAAGTGCGTTGTCGGCCAGCGAGCTGAAAAACTGCGCCGACATGATGGTGTAGAAACCGCGCTTCATCGATGGGCTGGGTGTGCATCAGTCGCGCTGATGCCCTGGTAAATGTGGAACCCCATGGCAAGTGAGTGGCGGTTATATCATGCTGTTACAGGGGCACGGTGCCAGAATCCGGGCCTCGTTCCCCGGTATCAGTCTCCATGCCACGTCCCATTCTCGCCACCATCCACACTGCTGCACTGCAGCACAACCTGGCGCGTGTGCGCCGCGCCGCACCCGATGCCAAGGTCTGGGCCGTGATCAAGGCCAATGCCTATGGGCACGGCATCGAGCGGGTGTTTGAGGGCCTGCGTGGTGCCGACGGCTTTGCCCTGCTGGACCTGGCAGAGGCCGAACGCGTGCGCCACCTCGGCTGGCGCGGCCCGATCCTGCTGCTGGAGGGCGTGTTCGAGCCGCGCGACCTGGAGCTGTGCTCGCGCCTCTCCCTGTGGCATGCGGTGCACTGCGACGAGCAGATCGACTGGCTGGCCGCGCACAAGACGCAGGTGCCGCACCGCGTCTTTCTCAAGATGAACTCGGGCATGAACCGCCTGGGCTTCACGCCCCAGCGTTACCGCAGCAGCTGGGCGCGCCTCTCCGCGCTGCCGCAGGTCGATGAAATCTCGCTGATGACGCATTTCTCTGACGCCGATGGCCCGCGCGGCATTGCGCACCAGATGGCCGCCTTTGCCGCCGCCACGCAAGACCTGCCCGGCGAGCGCAGCCTGAGCAACAGCGCCGCCACTCTGCGCCACGCACAGGACGCCCAGGTGCGCGCCGACTGGGTGCGCGCGGGCATCGTGCTGTACGGCAGCGCCCCCGACTTTCCCGAACACGACAGCGCCCACTGGGACGTGCAGCCCACCATGACGTTGTCCACCCGCCTGCTGGCCGTGCAGGAGCTGCAGGCCGGCGACACCGTGGGCTACGGCTCGCGCTTCACGGCCGAGGGGCCGCTCACCATCGGCGTGGCCGCCTGCGGCTATGCCGACGGCTACCCGCGCCACTGCGACACCGGCACACCGGTGCTGGTGAACGGCGTGCGCACCCGCCTGGTGGGCCGCGTGAGCATGGACATGGTCACCGTGGACCTCACGCCGCTGCGCCAGGCGGGCATGGAGGTGGGTCTGGGCACCGAAGTCACCCTGTGGGGGCGTGCCGGCAACGGCGCCGTGCTACCGATTGACGCAGTGGCGCAGGCTGCCGGCACCGTGGGCTACGAGCTGATGTGCGCACTGGCCCAGCGCGTGCCGGTGGTGGTGGACTGAGCAGGGCATGGCCGACAAACGCCGCACCCGCCCCGGCAGCTCGAACTGGCGCTCGGTGCGCATGCCGCAACACCATGCCGTGGCACGAACCCTGCAGCAAAACCACAGCCTGCGCCTGCACGGCCTGCTGATCGGCAGCCTCACGCTGGCGCTGATGTGGGGCGTATCCACCCTGCAGAAGGTGCTGGGCATGGATTCGCTGGCGCTGCGCTATCTGGTCACGCTCACCGTGGGCTACCTCGCCTACCTGCTGGTGCTGCGCCTGTGGGCCGCGCTGCTGCTGCGCCGCCAGCGCAGGGACGAGAGCAGCCACTGGAGCGATGGCATCGACCTGCTGCCCGACATCGGCTGGCCGGGCGGCAGGGGCGGCGGCCCGGGAGGCAGTGGCGTGCCCCTGCCGCGAACCGGCGGCGGCGACTTCGCCGGGGGGGGTGCATCGGGAGAATTTGCCGAAGGGCTGGGCGCCAGCCTGTCGAACGCCGCTTCGGGCAGCAGTTCCAGCACCCTGGGCGACCTGGCCAGCGGAGCCGCCGACGCCGCGGCCGGATCGGACGAGGGCGCCGTGGTGGTAGTGCCGGTGGTGGCCATTTTCCTGATCGGCGCGGCGCTGATTTTGGGCGCGGGCTCGCTCGCCATGCTGTTCTTTGGCTGGGATGTGCTGCTGGCCGTGGCGGTGGCGTTGGCCTTTTCGGTGGCCACGGCCCGCGCCGCCATGGGCGTGGAGCGCGAGGGCTGGCTGGGCACGGCCGTGCGCCTGACCTGGAAGCCGCTGCTGGGTGCGCTGCTGTGCGCCGTGTTGCTGGGCGCCACCATCGACCATTTTCTGCCCCAGGCCGGCTCGCTGCCCGAGGCGGTGCGGATCATCCGGGGGCCATGAGCCGTGCCGCCCAAACGACGTCAGCAGACGATCGAGAGCATGTCGATGATTTTCTGTTCCCTGGATGTCAGGGCGTCATAACCCCAACGAAACAGGCGGATGAGTGCCAGGTTGATTTCCGGCTCGCTGTACTGCATGGCGCTCTCCTGCAGGAGCCGCAGGCTCAGAAAAAGCGGTGAATGCGCGCCGCCGTGAAGGCCGCTGACCGCCCGACGCGCTCCGGTGCTCGCTGCATGACCACGCCCCGCGTCAAGCATGAACGGATTGCCCGCGCCGCAAAGCGCGCATGAGCCTGCGGCATGCGCCGCTTTTCGGCCCATCGAAGGCCGCACCGCTGTGCCATGACCTGACGCGGCCCGCGGCTGCGTCAGGCGATTGCTGTCCTGGCGCTCTGCGCCCCGGCGCAGCGGCAGATGGTGTAAACCTAGAAACGGCAGTTGACCGCGTTGTTTTCATTGCCAGGCGGCATGAAATCAACGTTTCAAGGCTTCGATGGCGCTCACCTGATGGGGGAGCGCGCTATGCACCCGGGCACTGCCACCCTCGCGACAGCGCCGAGCACCCGACATCACCACACTACCCCCATGAACGCCCTGCCCCACCCGGCCACGCTGGCCCCCACGCCTTTCGTCGACAGCGACCATCCCGAAGTCGTCTCCTTTGCCCACCAGCATGCGCAGGGCCGCGACGCGCGCGAGCGCGCTGTGGCCCTGACCCTGGCGGTGCGCGACGGCTTCCGTTACGACCCGTACCGTGTGGATCTCTCGCCCGCTGGCATGCGCGCCAGCACCGTGCTGGCCAATGGCCACGGCTGGTGCGTGCCCAAGGCCGTGCTGCTGGCAGCGGCGTGCCGTGCCGCCGACATTCCGGCGCGCCTGGGTTTTGCCGATGTGCGCAACCATCTGAGTACCGAGCGCATGCGCCAGACCCTGCAGACCGACCTGTTCATCTGGCATGGCTATGCCGACCTGTGGATCGACGGCCAATGGGTGAAAGCCACGCCGGCCTTCAACATCGAACTGTGCGAGCGCTTCGGCCTGCTGCCCCTGGATTTCGATGGCCGTGCCGATTCGATCTACCACCCGTTCGACCGTGCCGGCAACCGCCACATGGAATATGTGCACGACCGCGGCACCTTCGACGACCTGCCGCTCGAACGCATCGTGGCGGACTTCCATCAGATCTACGGCGCCTGGATGGTGGACCCCGCCCAGCTTCAGTCCGCCAGTTTTCAGCACGACGTGGAGCGTGAAACACGATGACCAACACCCCTCTCCCCATTCCCCCGGGCTTTCAACCCATTGAGGCCGGCGGCCCGTACATGCAGAACAACGGCCCCCTGTACCTGCTGCACCAGGGCGACGTGGTGAAGTTCGGCTTTAGAACCTGTTCACGATTTTTTCATGGGGTACGCATGGCAGCAAACCGTCACGATCTAGTGTCCTGGGTTGGAAGTTCGTTGAAGAAATAAAGATGTCGAAATCGACGTCAGGCAAGGCGCAAACCACAGCGATAGCCGTAGCTATCGCGAGGATTTGCAACGCAGCATGGGGGCGATTCTCGGCGTCTTTATGAAACGAATTTCTAACCCAGGACACTAGGCGCCCGCCGCCGCCCATGCTGGCGGCCTGGGCAAGGTGGGCAACGACGAGCGTGGCGGTTTGCTGCCATGCCCGAGGGGTTGCCCCATGAAAAGATCGTGAACAGGTTCTTAGGGTCGAGCAGCGCCACATCAATCCCATGAACAACCTGCACGGCGGCATGATGGCGAGCTTCTGCGACATGTTGCTGCCGCTGTCGGTGCACCGCAAGAGCGCCGAGGTGGGGCAACGCTTCCTGCCCACCGTCAGCCTGCAGATCGACTACCTCGCACCGGCCCCGCTGGGCTGCTGGGTCGAGGGCGAGGCCGAGCCGCTGCGCGTGACGCGTTCGCTGGTGTTCGCCCAGGGCCTGGTGCGCGCCGATGGCGTGCCCTGCGCGCGCGTGAGCGGTGTCTTCAAGATCGGCCCGGCTATTCCGATGGAAATGGTGGGTTGAGCATTCATGGGTGCGGCGGGCGGCGACCTACCATCGCTCCACCGGTTTCTCCGCACCCACCCACCACCATGCGCACCATCCGTCGGGCCTTTTGGACCTATTTGCTCATGCTCTGCACCGCCTGGTGATGCTGCTGGCGCTGGTGCGGTACTTTCCGTACCGCTATTTTTTCAAGGTGCACCGCCTTCTGGCTGCCGCCTTTCTGGCCCTGGCCTGGCACGCGGTGGTGCTGATGCGGGTGGATTACCGGATGGGGGCCCTCGGGCCGCCCCTGGCCGTGCTGCTGGTGACCGGCAGCATCGCGGCGGTGCGGGTGCTGCTGCGCCGCGTGGCGGCCGGGCGCAAGGCTGTCGGCGAGGTGTCGGCCATCACACGCCACGAGGCCTTGCACACGCTGGAGTTGGCGATCGACATCAAGGGACGCTGGTCCGGGCACCCGACGGCAAGACCATCGACCTATTCCATGCCACGACGGAATACGATGCCGACGCCATCGGCCTGCTCAATCGCGACGCCCAGGCGGCCGGGGTGCACCTGCATGTGCTGTGGGATGCGCGTGACGGCCTGCTCGACGCCCAGCGCATCGCCGCCGCCGTGCCACAGTGGCGCGAGGCCGATGTCTGGTTCTGCGGCCCGGCACCCTTCGGCCAGGCCCTGCGGCGCGATCTGCTCGCCCTGGGGCTGCCTGCGGAGCAGTTCCACCACGAACTGTTCGAAATGCGCTGACCTGCTCCCACGCCTACCCCCGGCGCTGCCCGTACGCGCGGGCCTGGGCCAGCCAGCGTGCCCGGCGCGCGCTGTCGGTGCCGCGCACCGGCCCGAAACCGTGCACGCGCACGGGCCGGATGCCGCTGAACTCCAGGATGGTCTTCTTCATCTGGTGGTGGCCCGGCATGTGCTGCACCCAGCGGTAGTACCACGGTGGCGAGTCCATGGTCACCAGCAGTTCGGCCGAACGGCCTGCCAGCAGCCTGTCCCACAGCGACGAGCCCTGGCGGTACTTGAAGGCGAAACCCGGCAGGAACACCCGGTCGATGAAACCCTTGAGCAGCGCGGGCATGGCGCCCCACCAGGTCGGGTACACCCAGACCAGGTGCCCGGCCCAGGTGATCTGTGCCTGCGCGGCCTGCAGGTCGGGCTCCAGCGGCTGATTTCCCCGGTACCCGGCATGCAGCAGCGGATCGAAGGCGAGCGCCCCGAGCGCGAGCAGGCGCACCTCGGCCCCCGCGCTGCGGGCGCCCTCCATGTAGCTCTGCGCCAGGGCCGCACACAGGCTGTCGTCGGATGGATGGCCCAGGATGACCAGGATGCGTTGCGCCACGTGAATTTCCTTGCAAAGTTGCGAAGGAATCCATCGTCACCTTGCCCCGTGGGGCAGAGTCAAGTGCCCTATCCGCCCCAGGACTTGTTGACCATGTTGCGAAAGCGCAGACTGACTTCAGGGTGCAGGGCCGACAGGATGGCGAACTCGGGGTCGGTGCTGTCGATGGCGTAGGGCTTTTCCATGGGCTGGTCGCCGCTGTCGGCGATCAAGAGCAGATCGGGGTGCGCCGGCCGGTCGGGCAGATGGTGCGTGACCACCGCCATGTCACCATTGGCCAGCCGCACGATGCTGCCGGCATGGTACGGGCCGATGTGGGTGGCGACGGCCTCGACCAGCGCCGGGTCATACCAGGTGCCGACATGCTGGCGCAGATCGTCCACGATGACCGTGCCCAGCTTGCGGTCCCGGTACGGGCGCGGACGCATCATGGCGGCGAAGCTGTCGGCCACAGCCATCAAGGCCCCCGCCGAGTGCCTGTCCAGGCAAATGCCGCGCGGGTAGCCGCTGCCATCGATGTGTTCATGGTGGTCCTGCACCGCCTGCAGCCACAAGGGTTCGTGCACACCAAGTTGCCCCAGCATGCGCACGCCCAGGTCCGGGTGCTCTCGCACCACGGCGCGCTGCGCCTCGTCCAGCGAGGCGGCCTGGCCCAGCGCCTGGCGCAGCAACAGTGCTCCGATGTCATGCGACAACGCCGCCGCCACCAGCGAAACCCGGTCGGCACCACTCCAGGGCTGAACGCGGGACAGCACGCTGACGACCGTGGCCACCAGAATGTGGTGCACCACGGAATAAGGATGGTGGTGGTCCAGATACGACTGCGCCAGCGCGGCGCTGGCGTCTTCGTCACAGCACTGGATCACGGCTCGGGCCAGTGCCTGGACCTTGACGGTAAACGACGGCAAGCCCTGGCCTGCGACCAGCGGTTTTTCCATCTCGGTCAGCCGGTCTGCGAGGTCACCGATGCGCTGAAAAGCCGACTCTGTCGGGCGCGGATGGGCGCCATCGGCAGAGGCCCCGATCTTGAAGCCGCTGTCCTGCAGCCGCTCCACGTTGTCGGCGCGGTACACGGTCGATCCGCGCCCCAGGAGCAACTGGCCCTCGGCGCTGAAAATGTCCACGCGCGTAGGCACCCCCACCCGCACATCGCGCGCGTCCACACGAACGAGTTGCGTGGCGTTCATGGCCGGATTGTGGACCTGCCAGCGGCATCGTGGGGGCCATTTCAGCGGGTATCACCATCCCAGGTCATAGGGCTGCCCCCTATTCACGGGTGCCCACAGGCCCACCATGCTGGCGGACAGATGTCAGCAGACCGTGGGGCGGAGCATTTAAAGTTGCCCTCCATATTCCAGATAAATCCCATGTCACCCCATCCCGATCTTTCCGCAAGCCGACCGCCTGAAGGCCAGGTGATGGCCCTGCAGCAGCGACGCCTGCGCCAGATCCTGTGGGCGGTGTTGGCTGCCTTTGGTGTGGCTGCGCTGGCAAGTTTTTCCAAAGGAGGCTATCTCAGCGTGGGCCTGGAATTGGCTGCGGCTGCCTTGATCGTGCTGGCCTTCAGGTGGAACGTGCAGGGCCAGGTGTTTCGGGCCTCGCGGCTGATGCTGATCACCCTGATGGTGGGTCTGGTCGCACTCATGGCCGCGAACGAGGGCCTGTTCGACGAAGCAGCGCTGGCGCTTCCCGCCATTCTGGTGTTTGCGGGCATGCTCGGATCCCGTCGGCTTTTCACACTGCTGGTGGCCTGCACGCAGGCCACCCTGGTGTTGCTGTTCGTGCTGCACCAGACCAACCTGCTGCCCCACAGCCCTGCGGCCGTGGACTTGCAGCGGCTGATCATGATGAGTGCCATCCTGGCGGCAATCAGTTTTTTTGTGTGGCTGCTCTCCCACGACCTGCATCGCACGATGGCCAAGCTGGAGTCTGAAAAACAGGCCCTGACAGAATCGCACGCCCGGATCGAGGTGCTGGCCCACCGGGACACGCTCACCCAGCTGCCCAACCGCACGCTGGCCAAGGACCGGCTGGAACAACTGCTGCAGGCACGGCACGGCCAGGGACTGGTGGCCGTCATGTTCCTGGACCTGGACAACTTCAAGACCGTGAACGACTCGCTCGGCCACGCGGTGGGCGACGAGCTACTGTGCCTGGTGGCCGAACGACTGGGCTCCAGGCTGCGCACGTCCGACACGCTGGCGCGGCTGGCAGGCGATGAGTTCCTGATTTTGCTGGGCGGCATGCCACACGAGGAGGAGATCGCGGTCGCCGCGAGACAGGTCATGGAGCAGCTCGGGCACCCCTTCACGCTGCACGGGCTGGACGTGGTGGTGACCGCATCGCTGGGCATTGCCGTGGCGCCGCGCGACGGTCAGGATGTGGACGCCTTGCTCAAGAACGCCGACCTGGCCATGTACCGCGCCAAGGATTCCGGCCGCAATGCATTCCGCTTCTTCGACGCCAGCATGAACGAGAACGTGGTCGAACACCTGCACATGGCGTCGGGGCTGCGCACCGCGCTGGCCCAGGAAGAACTGCAGGTGCACTACCAGCCGCAGTTCGACCTTCGCAGCGGCCGCATCATCGGCGCCGAGGCCTTGCTGCGCTGGAAGCACCCGGTCCTGGGGTTCATCCCTCCGTACAAGTTCATTCCCGTGGCCGAGCGCACCGGCCTCATCAACGAAGTGGGCGCCTGGGTGCTGCACCGCGCCT
>DMZZ01000032.1:0-3226 GCA_003484805.1 Comamonadaceae bacterium
ATGCCGAGCCCAGTGCGGGCTACATTCAGGGCTACCCGCCGGGCGTGCGCGAGAACGGGGGGCAGTATGCGCATGGGGGTGTCTGGGCGCTGATGGCTGCTGCCGAGCTGGCGTTGCAGGAGCCCGATCACGCAGGCGCACAGGATGTGCCCTACCGCTACTTCACCTACCTGAGCCCGGCCCACCGGGCCCGGCACCCGGTATGGGGCACAGTGTATGGGCTGGAGCCCTATGCGATGGCGGCCGATATCTGCAGCCAGCCGCCCTATGTGGGGCGCGGTGGCTGGAGCTGGTACACGGGCGCGGCGGGCTGGTTGCACCGGGCGGCTGTGGAGTCCATCCTGGGGCTGCAGATGCGGGCGACGGAACTGTTCTTCACGCCTTGCCTGCCGTCACACTGGCCGGGTGCCGGAGTCACCCTGGTGCGCGATGGGCGCACCCTGCGGTTTCTCCTGGTGCGGGTGGAGTCCGCGGCAGCCCGGCTCACGTTGCCTGACGATGCCCCCCCTGGCGCTTGCCTGCTGCAGGTGGGGCAACGCCTGTGCTGGAAGGATCTTCCTGCCGATGCCTGTTTCGTGATTTCGCTCTGGGCCGGGGCAGAGACCCTTGCGGATCATCTTCAGACAAACCCCGCCGTTTCGTAAACTCTCACGGGTACTGCCAGGGTGTTCGGGAGAAAGTGGCGACTCACCAGCGCTTTTTTGCGAGCGGGGGCGGAGTGCTCAGCCGGTGAGCCGCTCCAGCGCCTCACGGTACTTGGCTGCCGTCTTTTCGATTACTTCCTGCGGCAGGCGTGGCGCCGGCGCCGTCTTGTCCCAGGGCTTGCCGCCCACCTTGGCCTGTTCCAGCCAGTCGCGCACGAACTGCTTGTCGTAGCTGGGCGGGTTCGTGCCCTGGGCCAGCGCCTGGGCATAGCCCTCCACGGGCCAGTAGCGTGAGCTGTCGGGCGTGAGCACCTCGTCCATCAGCACCAGCGTGCCGTCTGGAGCCAGACCGAATTCAAACTTGGTGTCGGCAATGATCATGCCTTTGGTCAGCGCGATCTCGGCGGCCGCCTTGTAGATGGCAATGCTCAGATCGCGGATCTTCGTTGCCAGCTCCAGGCCGATCATCTCCACCGTGCGCTCGAAGGTGATGTTCTCGTCGTGTTCGCCCGCAGCTGCCTTGGCCGCAGGGGTGTAGATCGGTTCGGGCAGCTTGGCGGCGTTCGTCAGGCCAGGAGGCAGGGGTACGCCGCAGACCGCTTGGGATTCCTGGTATTCCTTCCAGCCGCTACCGGCCAGGTAACCGCGCACCACCGCTTCGACCGGGATGGGTTTCAGGCGCTGCACGAGCATGGAGCGGCCGCGCACCTGCGCCGCTTCTTCGGGGCTCACCACGCTTTCGGGATCTTCGCCCGTGAGGTGGTTGGGGCAGATGCGGCCGAGTTTGTCGAACCAGAACAACGCCATCTGCGTCAGCAGTTCGCCCTTGCCGGGGATGGGTTCGCCCATGATCACGTCAAACGCCGAAAGGCGGTCGCTGGCCACCATCAGGATGCGGTCAGTGCCCACGGCGTAGTTGTCGCGCACCTTGCCGCGCGCCAGCAGCGGCAGCGAGGCGAGGGCGGAAGTGTGCAGGGCGGAGGAGCTGGACTGGGTCATGGTGGTGCTTGATTGGGGTGCGGAGCGCGCCACCGTGGGCGCCGGGTAGGGCCGGGGGCACAACCGCGCATTTTATGCCGTCGCGCAGGTTCTGGCAGCCGCTGGCTCCCTGCTGCACACCCCGGCATTCCGGTGCTGCCCTGCGCCATTGGCGGCCACCGCGTCGCACATTGCATCCCTAGGACCGCTGCCGCCGTCCTGCCGCCCCGCCGTGAACTCTGGCTTTTGCTCACGCTCGCCGGTATCCAGTTCACCCACATCCTCGACTTCATGATCATGATGCCGCTGGGGCCGCAGCTCACCCGGCTGTTTGGCATCAGCGATGCGCAGTTTGGACTGCTGGTGTTGGCTTACACGCTGTCAGCGGGGGTGTCCGGGCTGCTCGCCGCCACCTACATCGACCGTTTCGGGCGCAAGCGCCTGCTGCTGGTGCTGTATGTCCTGTTCGGGCTGGCCACGCTGGCCTGCGGTGTGGCGCCCACCTATGGCGCCTTGATGGTGGCGCGCATTCTGGCGGGCATGTTTGGCGGCGTGTTGTCGGCCGTGGGCCAGACCATCATTGCCGACGTCATCCCCTACGAGCGGCGCGGGTGGGCCATGGGCATCGTGATGACTTCGTTCTTGGTGTCCACGGTGGCGGGTGCGCCGCTGGGGCTGGTGGTGGCCGAGCGCTGGGGCTGGAATATGCCGTTCATCGCCATTGCCCTGCTGTGCGGCGGGGTGGTGACGTTGTTCACCGCGCGTCTGTTCGGGCGCATGACCGACCGGCATGGCAAGGTGACGACGTTTCGCTGGCTGGCGGTCGCCGTGGCGGTACCCCTGCTGTCCGTCACGCTGTTGGGCCCGGTGTCCCTGTGGGTGGTGCTGGTGGCCACGACCCTGATGTTTGCCCTGATGAGCGGGCGCATGATTCCGGGCATGGCCATCCTCACTGCGGCGGCCAACCCGGCCCTGCGGGGCACGTTCATGACCTTGAATGCCGCGGTGCAGTCGGCGGCCATGGGGCTGGCATCGCTCGCAGGGGGGTGCTGATCCAGCGCTATGCGCAGGGCCTGGTGCAGAACTACTGGATGGCCGCTGTGTTGGGGGTCGTGGCCAGCCTGCTGGCATGGCGGGTGGTGGGTGGGTGGGCTGACGCTGCACGGGGCGACCCAGGGGCCGCCGAAGGCCCATCGCTAGGCATGCCAACGCATGCGGGGGAGTGGGCAACTTGCTCATTGTGCGCCCTTTTTCGGCCCTTGGCACCTTTGCCTGCATAACCCGCCTGGCCGGGACGGTATGGGATTGCATTTGGGGCAGGGCAGGGGCATAGTGAAACCACGACAAACGATGCATACCGTTCGCCGGGTCGCCCTTCAGAGACGGGGCGGCGTTTTTTCACCGAGTGTCACAGGAGACTTGTTTATGAACCTGACGATCAGCGGTCACCACCTCGAAGTTACCCCCGCATTGCGCAGTTATGTCACCTACAAACTGGACCGGATCAACCGGTATTTCGACCAGGTGGTCGACGTCAAGGTGCTGCTGACAGTGGAGAAGCAGAAGGAAAAGGAAAAGCGGCAGCGTGCCGAGTGCAACATCCA
>DMZZ01000360.1:0-1156 GCA_003484805.1 Comamonadaceae bacterium
GTGGTCAGGCTGAACGGGCGGCGCGTGCTGCGCGGCTCGGCCACGCCACGGTATTCCAGCGGAACGAAGCGCGCGCGGCCGTCGGGCGTGGGAAACAGGCCATCTTCGTACAGCCGGGCTGTGCCCATGCTGGCCGTATCGGCATAGGGCCACTGCTGCGGGCCCTGCGCGTCGATCCGCGCGTAGCTCAGGCCGGTGATGTCGAGGTCGCGCCCGCGCGTGCTCTCGCGGTGCTCGTTCCAGATGGCTTCGGCACCCGNNAGCGTGGGCTGGCCCGGGCGCAGCCGCGCTTCGAGCCGGTGCGCGAACTGCACGGCGATCTGCCAGTCGTGCCGCGCCTCGCCGGGTGCGGGCACGGCGCTGCGCACGCGCGAGATGCGGCGCTCGCTGTTGGTCACGGTGCCGGTCTTCTCGCCCCAGGTGCTGGCGGGCAGCAGCAGGTCGGCGTACGCGCAGGTGGCGGTGGTGGCAAAGGCCTCCTGCACCACCACGAACTCGGCGCGCTGCAGGGCGCGACGCACGGTGGCCTGGTCGGGCATGCTCTGCGCCGGGTTGGTGCAGGCGATCCACAGCGCCTTGATCTCGCCGTCGGCGGCGGCCTGGAACATCTCCACGGCCGTGCGGCCGGGGCGCGCGGGCACATCGCTCAATCCCCACAGCGCGGCCACCTCGGCACGGTGCGCGGGGTTGGCCAGGTCGCGGTGGGCGGACAGCAGGTTCGCCATGCCTCCCACCTCGCGCCCGCCCATGGCGTTGGACTGGCCGGTGAGCGACAGCGGCCCCGCGCCGGGCTTGCCGATCTGCCCCGTGGCCAGGTGCAGGTGCACCAGCGCGGCGTTCTTGGCCGTGCCGCTGCTGCTCTGGTTCAGCCCCTGGCAGTACAGGCTCAGCGTGGGGGTGCGCGGGCGGCCCGTGCCACCCTCCAACCCGGCGAACCAGCGCGTGGCGGTGAGCAGGTCGTGCGGGCCGATGCCGCATTCGAGCGCCACGCGCTCGGGNNCGGCGATGTACGGCTGCAGCGCCTCAAACCCCGTGGTGTGGGCGGCGATGTAGGCGCCATCCAGCCAACCCTCGCGCTGCATCAAGTGCAGCATGCCGCCGAGCAGGCGCACGTCGGTGCCGGGCTGCAGTGGCAGGAAGAGGTCGGCAAGCTCGG
>DMZZ01000360.1:1224-2933 GCA_003484805.1 Comamonadaceae bacterium
AACAGCACCGGGTGCGCCCAGGCCGTGTTGCTGCCGATGATGAACAGGCACTGCGCGTGCTGCAGGTCGTCGTAGCAGGCGGGCGGCGCGTCGGCGCCCAGCGTCTGCTTGTAGCCGGCCACGGCGCTGCTCATGCACAGGCGCGAGTTGGTGTCGATGTTGTTGGTGCCGATCAGCCCCTTGGCGAGCTTGTTGAAGACGTAGTAGTCCTCGGTGAGCAACTGGCCCGAGACGTAAAAGCCCACGGCGTCCGGCCCGTGCGCGGCGATGGTGCTGGCGAAGCGCTCGGTGGCCAGGTCCAGGGCCGCATCCCAGCCGATGGCTTGCGGCGGTGCATCGCGTGTGGCGCGCTGCAGGGGCTGCAGCAGGCGCGTCTGCAGGGTCACGGTGCGGCTGGCGGTGTGGTGCAGGCTGGCGCCCTTGCTGCACAGGCGGCCGAAGTTGGCGGGGTGGTCCGGGTCGCCGCGCACGCCGGTGATGGTGTCGCCCTCGGATTCGATGATCACGCCGCAGCCTACGCCGCAGTAGGGGCAGGTAGAGCGGGTTTCCAGCACGGAGGCAGGGTGCGCTGCGGTGTTCGGGAGAGACATGGTGGGGTTTCCGGTGTAGGGGCGGGCGCTTTGCGGTGATGCATGCAAGCCTTGTGCCCGTATTCAACGCAGAGACTGAACCACACCGAGCAGCGCCACTACGGACAGTGCCAGCACCAGCGAGAGGCCGCGCCAGAACATCAGCGGGTTGCGCTCGGTCAGCGGTGTGCGTTGCCGGGCCAGGGTGGCGGCACCGGGCTGGCGCAGGTCGTGCACGAATTCGGACAGCGCCTCCTGGCGCTTGAGCGGGTTGGGGTGCACGGCGCGCTCCAGCACGGCGTCGATCCATGCGGGGATGGGCTGCTGCGCGTTCAGCGCGCTGGCATAGCGCAGCCGCACCAGCGCGGCGCGCGTGCGCAGGCTGGCCACCTGCGTGCCGTAGGGCAGGCGCCCGCAGAGCATCTGGTAGGTGATGACGCCGAGCGAGAACAGGTCCGAGCGCGGTGTGCCCGCCTCGCCCAGAAAGTATTCGGGCGCGGTGTACTGCACCGTGCCCAGGATGTCGCTGGCCGCGCCGGGTGGCGCGTTCTCGGCCAGGCCCGCCACATGCACCGCACCGAAGTCGATGATCTTCACCGTGCCCTCGCTGTCGATCATGATGTTCTCGGGCCGCAGGTCCTGGTGCAGCATTTCCATGCGGTGGAAGGCCTGCAGGCCGCGTGCGATCTGGCCCACGATGTCGCGCACCACNNGGGGGTGGTCGATCATCCACTGCGCCAGCGTCTGCCCCTGCACGTACTCCATCGCCACATAGAGGAACTCGCGCTTGCGCACACTCGCGCTGGGCCGCAGCACATGGGGGCTGCGGATGCGCCGCGCAATCCATTCTTCCAGCAGAAAGCGGTCGAGGTAGGCAGGGTCATCGCGCAGGTCGATGGAGGGCGTCTTGAGAACGACCTTTTCGCCGGTGGCCGGGTCGAGAGCCAGGTAGATGTGGCTGCGGTGGCTTGCGTGCAGCTCGCGCACGATTTCGTAGCCGTCCAGCAGGTCGCGCGGGTCGAGCAAGGGGGGCAGGCGCAGTGCGGCGCGCTGGTGCTGCAGTTCGCTGCCGTCCTGCGGTGCCAGTGCGTCGATGCGCAGGATCTGCACCGTGAGGTTGTCTGGGCTGCCGCGCCGCAG
>DMZZ01000330.1:0-8080 GCA_003484805.1 Comamonadaceae bacterium
GAATAGCCCGTGCCGAAATCGTCAATCGACATGCGCACGCCGCGCGCGTGCAGATCGGCCATGATGGCAATCGCCCGGTCCGGGTCGTTGCTGGCCACGCCTTCGGTCAGTTCCAGCTCCAGGCATTCGGGCGCCACACCGGCCTCCTGCAGGATGCGGGTCACCAGGTCGGGCAGGTTGGGATGCCGGAACTGGATGGCCGAGATGTTCACGGCCATGATCATGGACGGCATTCCGCTGCCCATCCAGCGCGCCAGTTGCTGCACCGCCGTGCGCAGCACCCATTCACCGATGGGCAGGATCAGCCCGCTCTTTTCCGCGATCGGAATGAACTCGGCCGGCGACACCATGCCCAGCTCGGGGTGATGCCAGCGCAGCAAGGCCTCCACACCGATGATCCGGTCGGACTTGAGGCTGCGCTGGGGCTGGTAGTGCAGTGCCAGCTGGTTGCGCTCCAAGGCACGACGCAAGGCACCTTCGAGCAAGAGGGTGCGCGCCGAATGCGATTGCATGTCGGAGGAATAGAAGCGATAGGCGTTGCGGCCATCCTGCTTGGAGCGGTACATCGCCACATCGGCATGCTGCGCCAGGGACTCCAGATCGTGGCCGTCGTCGGGGTACATCGCGATGCCCAGCGAAGGCGTCACCATCAGTTCGTGCTCGCGGATCTGGATGGGAGCCGCAATGGCGTCGATCAGCTTGCGCGCCAGGTGCACAGCCCCGTCGGCATCGGTGTTGGGCAAGACCAGCACGAACTCGTCCCCGCCCATGCGCGCCACGGTGTCTTGTTCCCGCACCTGCTGGCGCATGCGCCGCGCCACCGCGATGAGCAGCTCATCGCCAATGCCGTGCCCCAGCGAGTCGTTGATGTTCTTGAAATGGTCGAGGTCGAGGAACATCAGCGCCAGCGGTTCACCACTGCGCTCGGCCAGGCTGAGGTCGTGCGCAAAGCGGTCGCTCAGCAAGGCCCGGTTGGGCAACCCGGTCAGCAGATCGAAATGCGCCATCCAGCGGATGCGCTGCTCGTCGGCCTTGCGCTGGCTCACGTCGGAGAAGATGGCGATAAAGTGCGTGGCTTCGCCGTCGGCGTTGGCAACCCGGCTGATGGTGAGCCATTGCGGATACACCTCGCCATTCTTGCGCTGGTTCCACATTTCGCCCTGCCACAGATTGTCCGCGTGGATGCGGCGCCACATGCTGCCGTAGAACGCCGCATCGTGCCGCCCGGACGCCAGGATGCGCGGGTTGCGCCCCTGTACCTCTTCGGGGGTGTACCCCGTGATGGCGGTAAAGGCCGGATTGACCAGCAAGATCTTGTGGTGTGCATCCGTGACCATGATGCCATCGTGGCTGTGCGAGAACACCCCGGCTGCCAGGCGCTCCTGCGCCTCGAAGGCCTTGCGCTTGATCGCGCTGCCCATGAAGTGGGTCACCCGCTCCATCAGCGTGATGTCGTGCGGGTCCATGCCGACCTTGCGGCGGCGATGCACATCGAGCACACCCACGATCTGCCGGGCGTCCGACAGAATGGGAACGGACCAGCACGCGGTCAGCCCCGCCTGGTGGGCCATGGAATGCACGATGGACCGCAGATGGCTGTTGGCCAGCGCCTGGGGGTCGGTTGTGCCGACACTGAAATCGACCCAGCCCCAGGAGCCTTCGCCCTCATCCAGCGGCATGACCGCACGGGCTTGGGCCATCAAGCTTTCCATGGCACTGGCCGCCTTCGGGACGATTTGCCCCGAGGGCTCGTCCAGCAGCCAGACCACCCCACGGTCGTTGGCCAGCAGTTCCTCCATCTTGCCGACGAGGCTGCGAAGGATCTGGTCGATTTCGAGTTCGCTGGCCACCAGCTCAAGTGCAAAGGTGCGCAGGGTTTCCTTCTGGAGGGTCTGGTGCTGGACGGTCAGGTCCATGTTGGTTCCCGTGACCCGGACGGGGCATCCGGACGCATCCCGGGAGACAAATCCACGCGCCAGCACGGGTACGTAGCGTCCCGACTTGTGGCGCAGCCGCAGCTCTTCGACCACCACGCTGTCATTCGACGTCAGGAGGCGCTCATAAACCTGCCGGATCTTGCCCAGGTCCTCGGGGTGGATTCGCGCCTTGAGCCGGACCGGGCCTCGCGGCATGTCGTCCACGCCATAGCCCAGCATGTGCCACCCCTGGGGCGAATACTCCATCGTCTGGGTGACCAGATTGCAATCCCAGGGTGCATCGGTGGAGCCCTTGAGCACCAGCTCCAGCTGCGTCTGTGATTGGCGGAGCAATTCTTCGGTGCGCTTGCGCTGGGCTTCGTGCTCGAAGTAACCGAGGGCAAAGTCCATGTCCGAGGCCATCTCGGACAGCAAGGCCTGGGCGTCCAGGTCGAAGCTGGCCTCTTCTCCGGCAATCAGCACGAAGACGCCCGCCACCTCTGCATGGCGGTGCAACGGAAAAGCCACCGCAGGCCGGGCATTCGGAATATCCTGGATCCAGACCTGCCGGTTTTCGCGAATCGCCGTGGATGCACTGCCCATGCCCTGCATCCGGGCGTTGTGGGCCGGGTCCAGCCACAGCCCGAGCTCGACAGCGCCACTGCCATACGAAGCCACCACCACCAAGCGCCGGGTGATCGGATCGAGCATGCCAATCCAGGCCGACTGCATCCCCCCCAGCGTGACCGCTGTCTGGCAGATGCGGGTGAACAGCGCTTCTGCGGAACTGCACTGGACAATGGCCTGGTTGCAGGCGCTCAGGGCGGCGTACAGGTGGGACTGTCGCTTGATCTTGATTTCTGCCTGGTGCCGCTGGGTGATGTCCTGCAGCATGACGATGCAGCGTTTGCCGCCACCCTCTTCGTCCAGTGTGCCCAGTTGCAGGCTGACAAACGCCTCGGCGCCATCGCCCCGACGGATACTCCGGTCCACCGCATAGGCGTTGATTTCGCCACGCATCAGGCGCTCCACGCCTTGCAGGTCCTGCGCCAGATCGTCCGGGTTCACCAGGTCGGCCCAGCCAAGATGCTCCATCTGTTCGGGGGTGTACCCCACGATGCTGCAGAAATGCCGGTTGAAGCGCCCCCAGCGCGGTTGCGACAGGTCTCCCGTGGCAATACCGATGAAGGGCAGGGAAAAGAACCGCTCCATCAACTGGTCCGACCGCGCCTTCTGGGCCAACGCTTCGAGCCTCTGGGTGCGGCGCACCTGGCGCCAGAACAGGCCCAGCACCACGGCCAGCGCCACAATGGCGAGGGTGGTCACGGCGCTGACCCACCAGGCCAGCACATGCACCGGTTCGAGCACTTCGGCCCGGTCGATCTTGGCCACCACGCGCCAGTCGGTGCCCGCCACCGGCCGGTAGGCGGCCAGCACAGGGACCTCGCGGTGGTCCTCGCCCTGCACCAGCCCCGGCTCACTGGCACGCAGCGCCACAGCAGCCGGCAGGTTCTTGTCGGACAGGGGCAGGCGCAACTTCATGGCGGTCCCACTGCGGTGGCGCAACTCGTTCATGAACACCGCCTGGTCGCCCTCGCGGTTGACCAGCAGGGTTTCGCCGCTGGGGCTGGAGGTGGGCCAGGTCTGGATCACCGGAAACAGGAACCGGTCGGGCGAAATACCCATCAGCACCACCGCCACCAAACGCCGCTCCACTCCGCTCAAATCGTAGATCGGCAGCAGCCAGCGCAGCTGCGCCTGACCCTGGGCATTCACATTCAGGTCCAAGCGCACGGCCTGCTCGGCCTGGATCAGGCGGGGCAGAAAACTGTCGTACCGCGGAGTCGATTCCATCAGCCCTGCCATGGAAGCGAGCACCTGTCCGTCCAGCGCCAGCAGATCGATGGCGTCGTAGTCAAACGCCGTGCGCAGCAGTGCGAAACGCTGCAGGATGGCTGACAGGTATGCTGTGCCGCTCGCCGGATGGCCCTGCAGGCCCACCACTGCCTGGGCGAACACGGCATCGGCCGACAGCATCTCGGCATTTTTGTGCCGCTCACCCAGCCAGCTCTCGATCTGGTCGGTCTTGAGCCGCGCAATCGCCGCCAGGTTGGCATAGGCATCGGCCTCTGTTTTGGGGCCCTGGATCCTGACAACCATCCACCCGGTCAGGGGCAAAAGCAATGCCAGGGCTACCAGCAACAAAACGAATTGCTTCGTTGTGGCCTTGCCCTTGTGGTGGATGGTCATGAATCAGCGATTCAGAACGAACTCCACGCCTGGCCGTCGGCGGGGCGTTCCAGACGCAGTGCCGCACCGGGCACAGGCCGTGCAACCCCCTCCTGCTTGCTCAGCTTGAACACATTCACCCCGGCCACCAGGTCTTGTGCCTGCAGCTTCAGACTGTCGGCGGCGGCGGCCATTTCCTCGACCAGCGCCGCGTTCTGCTGCGTCACCTGGTCCATGTGGGTGACGGCTTCTCCGACCTGGGCCACGCCGAGACTCTGCTCACTGCTGGCCGCACTGATCTGGCTCATCAGGTCGGTCACGCGACGGATGGCACCGACCACCTCGGTCATGGTGGCGCCCGCTTCGTCCACCTGTGCCGTGCCCTGCTCGACGCGCTCCACGCTGGCACTGATGAGGTTCTTGATTTCCTTGGCGGCTTCGGCGGATCGGCTGGCCAGGCTGCGCACCTCGGTGGCCACCACGGCAAAACCCCGCCCCTGCTCACCGGCGCGCGCCGCTTCCACTGCGGCGTTGAGCGCCAGGATGTTGGTCTGGAAGGCGATGCTGTCGATCACGCCAATGATGTCGGAGATCTTGCGTGAGCTGTCGTTGATGCCCTTCATCGTCTCGACCACCTGCGAAACCACTTCGCCGCCCTTGACGGCCACGGTGCTGGCATTCAGGGCCAGATCGTTGGCCTGGCGGGCATTCTCGGCATTTTGCTGGACCGTGGAGTTGAGTTGCTCCATTGACGCCGCCGTCTGTTCCAGGGCGCTGGCCTGGCTTTCGGTGCGGGAGGCCAGGTCGTGGTTGCCCTGGGCAATCTGGATACTGGCCGTGGCCACGGCCTGGGAGCCTTGGCGCACGTGGTTTACCACACCACCGAGTTTCTGCTGCATCTCGATGAGTGACTTGATCAGTTGTCCGGTCTCGTTCGTACCGTACACGTGCATCTCGGTCGTGAGGTCCCCGGCCGCGACCGCATGCGCCAGCGTCACAGCCTCGTTCATCGGCACGGTGATGCTGCGTACGAACACGAATACCATCGCACAGGCACCGGCCACAAACAGTGCCAGCAGCCCCAGGGTGCCAAAGGCCAGCCACTGCGTCTGCACGACACGATCCTGGAGTGCCCCCGCCAGTACCTGGGCAGCCTGGCTGTTGAATTCATAGATACCATCGATCGTGCGGGTGAATTCGTCGAAATAGGTCTCGGCCGTAATGGTGATTTCCTGGGCATTGATGAGCCCGTCCTCGGCCAGCTTCAGCGTCCGGTCAATCTGCTCACGCTGCTTCTGGCTGGCGGCCTGGAACGCCTGGCGCATCGCCGGGTTGGCATCCGTGGCCTTGGTCAGGTTGCGGAAAAGATCGGCCTGCGCCAGCAGCGCCTGGCGGTGCAGGCCCTGCATTGAGGCGCGGCCTTCGGGTGGCAAGGCCCCCACCGTGATGAATGCAGCACCCCGTGCACGCATTTGCCCCATGAACTCGGTCAGCACCATGGCCTTGACCAGCACCGCCTGCGTCAGCATGTGGGTATCCAGACGGGCGTCCAGCGACAGGCCAAATCCGTCCATGACCGCTTCGCTCACCAGAAACTGCCGGGCAATCATGTCGGTGTGGCGGCGAGTGCTCTCGGCCGCCGGTATCTGCTTGCCAGCCACGCCCTGCTCCAGCGCCACCCATTCCTGGCGGCGCTCTGTCCAGAGGGCAGCGGTCTGCTGCGGCGCCTGTGCGCTCTTCAGCTCCTGATCGACCTTGTCGATGGCCTGCGCCAGCGACTGCGCCATGGCCGGGCGACGCTGCGCCAGTTTCTCATTGCCGCTGAGCGCACTGGCCGACAGGCCTCGGTGCGTCTGGGAGTACTGGATCACACGGTTGATCTCTCCCACCACTTTGCCACCTTGCACCTGGCGCTGGGCCTGGGCGACGTCCTCCAACGCAAGGCGCATGTAGAGCCCCGTGGGGATCGCCACCATGATGAAGGCCACAGTGCCCTGGATCAAGAATTTTTGAGCCAGGCTCAGGCGGTGCAATAGAGACATGGGATGTATCGGGGTGAAGGATAGCAACACCGGTTGGCCAAAGCACCGTATAACAATACCAGGCGGATCACCCGGCTATAGCAATGGCATTCTGCAACCCCGCAGGATTGCGCTGTGCTGTGGGCCCACCCTTCATGCCAAAACTTATTGTTACTATAAATAAGAATCCTTCTTACCACAATGCCCAAAAATTGGTAGCAAGACTACCGACATACCGGTATTTACATTTTCAGAACACAGGAAAATGCTGCGCAGCAGCACACATCCCGTAGTGGCGCGGACTACGCGCGCTGTCCACGCTCGTTGTTCACCACATAGCGGGTCAACGCGGCCACGCTGTGTCGGCCCAGTTTGCGCATGATGTTGCGCCGGTGCACTTCGACGGTCGATGGCGCGATATTCAGCATGTCGGCAATCTGCACAGAGGTACAGCCTTCTGCCACGAGTTTGAGCACCTGCCGCTCCCGCGCCCCCAGCACGGCCGTCGGCCGGGCCGCCCCGCCCTGGCCTACCAGCGCCCCCGTGACCACCCCCGCAACATCAGGGCACAGATAGGTGCGTCCGCTCAGCACGGTGCGGATGGCACGCAACAGTTCATCGCTGGCCTCGGCCTTGGTGACATAGCCACTGGCGCCTGCATTGAGCATGTCCAGCACATACTGCTGATCGGAATACGCTGACAACGCCACCACCATCACCTGGGGCAACACGTTCCGCAGGATGCGCGTGACCTCGGCACCATCCATGCCCGGCATGCTGATGTCCATGCAGACGATCTGAGGCGCCGTTTTGCGCGCCAGATCGACCACCTGCATGCCGTCTCCCGTCTGGCCCACCACCTCCATGTCGGGCTGCGATTGCAGCAGATGGCACAGCGCCTCGCGGAACATCTGGTGGTCATCGGCCAGAAGAACGCGAACCTTGGCGGAGGAGGGAGTGTGCATGGGGCTCAAATTTCAACACAGATCCGCGTGCCATGGCCCGGAACGGACTGCAGGGTGAAACTTCCACCGGCAAATTCCGCCGTTTCCCGCATATTGATCAAACCCAGCCCCGCCGTGTGCCGGGCCTTCAGGGCATTTTCCACGTCAAAGCCCACACCATCGTCCGCGACCATGACCACCATTGGGCTGGAGTCCAGTTGCAGCAGCACCGTCAGCGTGCGCGCCTGGGCATGCTTGGCACTGTTGGTCAGCGCCTCCTGCACAATGCGAAAAAGCGCCAGTTCCAGATCATTCGCCAGCCGCACCTCGCCATGCTGGCATTCGACATGCACCTGCAATCCGGTGCGCCGCGCAAATTGCTGTGCATAGCTTTGCACCACAGCAAAAAGCCCTCCGCAGTCGATCACCGGCGGGTGGAGTTCGGCGCAGATCTCACGGACGCTGAGCGTGGTGTCTTCAATCAACGCCCGGGTGTCTTCAACTCGCCCGGCAAACACCTCGGTGGATCGCTCGGCTGGAGAGGCCTTGGTGATCATGTCCAGATTGATGCGCAACGCGGCCAGGTTCGGGCTGGTCCGGTCATGCAGTTCACGCGAAAAACGGCGCCGGATTTCTTCCTGCGCCTGCACCATGCGCCGCGACAGTTCCTCGATGTGCAGCGACAGCCGCAGGCGCTCCTGCTCCAGCCGCTTGGGTTCGGTGATGTCGGTACCCACACCCCGGTAGCCACAGAAGTGCCCGCCAGCATCGAAAATCGGCGTGCCACTGACAGCACCCCAGCGCTCCTGGCCATCGGGCCCCAGACGCAGGATTTCAAAGTGCCGGAACTCCTGCCGCGCGTCCAGCAACGCCCGGTGCCGCGCTCAGTCGTCCGGGGCCAGGTTCAGTGCCGTAAGTTCCCAGCGTGTCTTCCCTACATATCCCTCGCTGGGAATACCGGTTCCATCCA
>DMZZ01000033.1:0-2550 GCA_003484805.1 Comamonadaceae bacterium
CTGGCGCGCGTGCAGCGGCTCACGCGCGAGGGCTATATCCTGGGCTATGAGGCGCGTCTGAATCCCCTGAAGCTGGGTGCGGGCATGCTGGTGTTCGTCGAGGTGCTGCTCGACCGCACCACGCCCAATGTGTTTGACCAGTTCAAGGCGGCGGTGCAGGTGCGCCCCGAGATCATGGAATGCCACATGGTGGCGGGCGGTTTCGACTACCTGCTCAAAACCCGCACCGCCGACATGAATGCCTACCGAGAGTTTGCCGGTGCCGTGCTGTGGCAATTGCCTGGCGTGCGCGAGACCCGCACCTACGCCGTGATGGAAGAGGTGAAACACACCACGCGATTGCCGCTGTGAACTCGTGCGCCGCGTCGGCATAATGGGTCACAAACCATCCATCCAGCGAAGGAGAAGAACCATGCGCGCACTTCGTTACGCCACTGCCACCGTGCTGGCGGGCCTTTTCAGCCAGTCGGCCCTGGCCGCCTGCTATGTCGTCTATGGCCCCGATCAGGAGGTCATCTACCGCTCGGTGGAGCCGCCCGTGGATCTTTCGCGCCCACTGCACGAAACCCTGCCGCGCGTGGCACCGGGCGGAAAGCTGGTTTTTTCGCTTGATTCCCAGGGGTGTGAGCTGGAGATCAACAAGTTGCCCCAGCAGCCCCAGGCCCGTGCACTGCAGCGCCCCGCGCAGGGCGTACGCAACCCGGGCTGACCTGTCTTTTCGGGCAGCGGGCTCGGGGGGCGGGCGGGCCTGAGACAATCGGGGGATGAGCGAACCGACCGAACTTTCCCCCTCCTTTGAGCCCTCTGAACAATCCCAGGACGCCTTGCCCGAGGGGCAGTTGCTGGTGCAGTCCCTCGACCTCGATGCCCAGGGCGTGGCGCGCAAGCCCGATGGCAAGGTGGTTTTCATCGACGGCGCCCTGCCGTCCGAGGTGGTGACTGCCAACACCCACCGCAAAAAGAACAACTGGGAGCAGGNNAGCCTGGTGGCCATCCACCGCGAATCGTCGCAGCGCGTGCGCCCGGGTTGTCCGCATTTCGGCCTGCACGCAGGCGCGTGCGGAGGCTGCAAGATGCAGCACCTGCATGTGGGGGCCCAGGTGGCCGTGAAGCAGCGCGTGCTGGAAGACAACCTCTGGCACCTGGGCAAGGTCAAGGCCGAGATGCTGCTGCGCCCCATCGAAGGCCCTTCCTGGGGCTACCGCTACCGCGCTCGCCTCTCGGTGCGCCATGTCATCAAGAAGGGTACGGTGCTGGTGGGCTTTCATGAGCGCAAGAGCCGCTACGTGGCTGACATGGAGGTCTGCCCGGTGCTGCCGCCGCATGTCAGCGCCATGCTCATGCAGCTCCGCGCGCTGATCGCCTCGATGGAGGCCCGTGACACCTGCCCGCAGATCGAACTGGCCTGCGGCGACACCGTCACCGCGCTGGTGCTGCGCCACCTCGAACCCCTCAGTGCGGGCGACGTGGGCTTGCTGCGCGCCTTTGCTGCCGAGCAGGGGGTGCAGTGGTGGCTGCAGCCCAAGGGGCCGGATACCGTGCACCTGCTCGACGAAGGCGGTGAGTCGCTGGCCTATGCGCTGCCCGATTTCGGCATCACCATGCCGTTCAAGCCGACCGATTTCACCCAGGTCAACCCGCACATCAACCGCGTGCTGGTCTCGCGCGCGCTGCGCCTGCTCGATGTGCAGCCGCATGAGCGCGTGATCGACTGGTTTTGCGGCCTGGGCAACTTCACGCTGCCGCTGGCCACGCAGGCGCGCGAGGTGCTGGGCATCGAGGGCAGCGAAGCGCTGGTGGCGCGTTCCCGCCAGAATTACGCATTCAATCAGGCCTCCAGGCTTGATGGACAAGCGCTGGCAGCTACGCAATTTGTAGCGCGCAACCTGTTTGAGATGACCCCCGAGATGCTGGCGCAGGATGGAGTGGCCGACAAATGGCTGGTCGATCCGCCGCGCGAGGGGGCCTTTGCGCTGGCCAAGGCGCTGGCCGACATCGAACAGGCACGGCGCGGCGCCGAAGACGCGCCGCCGCTGCCCGAGGGTGCCGCGCACTGGACGCCGCCCAGGCGCATCGTCTACGTGAGCTGCAACCCGGCCACGCTGGCGCGCGACGCGGGGCTGCTGGTGCATCTGGCGGGCTACCGTTGCACGGCGGCGGGCATGGTCAATATGTTCCCGCACACCGCGCATGTGGAGAGCATGGCGGTGTTCGAGCGGGATTGAGGGGAACGGGGCCGCAGCGCCCCGAGAATCAGGACTTCTTGCTCGCGGGCGTGCTGCGGGATTCGGTCTCGATGTTGTCGGAGGCCGCAGGCTTGGCCGGTGCGCTGATGACCGAGGGCGTGCCTTCGATCTTGTTGTCGCGCATGTACTGGTCCATGTCCTTCCAGCCCGTGAACACGGCCGCCTTGTTGGCCTTGGGGTTGAGCGTGTAGCAGTCCTCCAGGCCGCGCGGGGCATGGCGGCAGGCGCCGCCGATGGCCTTGGCCTCTTCCTCGCGCTGGGCAATCCGGGGGTCGGGGCCCAGGCCCGGAATCGCGGAAATCTT
>DMZZ01000195.1:0-1277 GCA_003484805.1 Comamonadaceae bacterium
GGCACCTTCGGGCAGGCGGCGCGGTACCGGCTGCTCCAGCGCATGGCCGGCCACCTGAAGGCGGTCCCCCTCCAATTGCGCGGGCAGGAAGTTCATGCCAGGCGAGCCGATGAAATGACCCACGAATACATGCTGCGGTCGCTCGAACAGCGCGTCAGCCGACCCGACCTGCACGGCACGCCCGCGCGTCATCACCACCACCTGGTCGGCGAAGGTGAGGGCCTCGACCTGGTCGTGCGTCACGTAGATCAGCGTGAGCTTGAGCTCGTGGTGGATCTGCTTGAGCTTGCGCCGCAGCTGCCACTTGAGGTGCGGGTCGATCACCGTGAGCGGCTCGTCGAACAGCACGGCCGACACGTCCGAGCGCACCAGGCCCCGGCCGAGCGAGATTTTCTGCTTGGCGTCGGCCGACAGGCCGGCGGCGCGCTGGTTGAGCTGCCCGCTCATCTCCAGCATCTCGGCGATCACGCCGACACGCTGGCGAATCTGTTCCTCGGGCACCTTGCGGTTGCGCAGGGGGAAGGCCAGGTTCTCGGCCACCGTCATGGTGTCGTAGATCACCGGGAACTGGAACACCTGGGCAATGTTGCGGTCCTGCGGCGTGGCGCGCGTGACATCGCGGCCGTCGAACAACACCTTGCCATGCGAGGGCACGAGCAGCCCCGACATGATGTTGAGCATGGTGGTCTTGCCACAGCCCGAGGGGCCCAGCAGCGCGTAGGCGCCACCGTCCTCGAACTCCATCTTCAGGGGCAACAACGCATAGTCGCTGTCCTGCCGCGGGTCGGGCTTGTAGGAATGCGCCAGGTCGAGCGTGATGTGCGCCATGGTCAGCAGCCTCCCGGACGCTGCGGGGCCAGCAGCAGGCCGCCGTCTCCGCCGAACACATAGACCTGCGCCGGGCTGAAATACAGCGTCACCGTCGCCCCCAGCTCGAAGTAATGCACCCCGGTGACCTGCGCCACCACTTCGCCCAGCGGCGTGGCGGCGTGCACGAAGGTGTCGGAGCCGGAAATCTCGGCCAGCTCGACCTCGCCCCGCACCGCCACGTCACCCGGGCGCTCATGTACGCGCAGGGCGCTGGCGCGCACGCCCAAGGTTAGTTCCGATGCCGCGGGCACGGCCAACGGCGGGCACGGCGCCAGTTCCACACCGCCTTGCAGACGCAGGCCCTGCGGCGTGGCCACGGCCGGCACCAGGTTGATGGGAGGGTCGCTGAAGGCCCGGGCCACGCGCAGCGAGCACGGCTCGTGGAACACCTCGGCCGTGGGGCCGTA
>DMZZ01000195.1:1288-2853 GCA_003484805.1 Comamonadaceae bacterium
CTGCGTGAGCTCTTCGCGCAGCTCCTCGCGCAGCTTGTAGTCGAGGTTCACCAGGGGTTCGTCGAGCAGCATCAGCGGCGCGCCCTTGGCCAGGGCCCGTGCCAGCGCAACGCGCTGCTGCTGTCCGCCCGAAAGCTCCGCCGGCAGGCGGTCAAGAAACATGTCGATGTGCAGGCGCTCGGCCAGCTCACGCACGCGGGCTGCGATGTTCTGCTCGCCGCGCAGTTTCAGCGGCGAAGCGATGTTGTCCGCCACCGTGAGCGACGGGTAGTTGATGAACTGCTGGTACACCATGGCCACGTTGCGCTCGCGCACCGGCATGCCGGTCACATCCCGGCCGTCGACCCGCACCTTGCCGCCCGTGGGTACATCCAGCCCCGCCATGATGCGCATCAGGCTGGTCTTGCCGGCCTGCGTGGCGCCCAGCAATACGGTCACGGCATTGCTGTGCAAGGCCATGTCCATGCCGTGGAGCCATGTCTGCGCTCCCACCTTCTTGCTGATGCACTCCAGTACCAGCTCCATTGCTCCACCTTTCTTGCGGGCGACACCCGCCTGCCACTGCTNNTTCCTTTTTTTTCGTTTTACATTTCGCCTTACAGTGATTGACACCACAAGCTCCGCTGGAACCCGCGTGAACACGAACCCCCGACAAATCCTGATCCTCGAAGCCGTGCGTGCCCGCCAGTCGGCCACCGTGGAAGAACTGGCTGAAACCCTGGGCGTGACGCTGCAGACCGTGCGGCGCGACGTGCAGCGCCTGTCCGAAAAAGGGCTGCTGATGCGCTTCCATGGCGGCGTGCGCGCCCCCAGCTCCACCGTGGAAAACCTGGCCCACAACCACCGCGAATCGCTGCATTCGGAAGGCAAGGCACGGATCGCCCGGGCCGTCGCCCGACAGGTGCCCAACCACTGCTCGTTGATCCTGAATATCGGCACCACCACCGAGGCCATTGCCAAGGCGCTGCTGCACCACCAGGGCCTGCGCGTCATCACCAACAACCTCAATGTGGCGGCCATCCTGTGCGGCAACCCGGACTGCGAGGTCATCGTGGTCGGTGGCGTGGTGCGCTCGCGCGACCGGGGCATCGTGGGCGAAGCGGCGGTGGACTTCATCCGCCAGTTCCGGGTGGACATCGCCATCATCGGCATCTCGGGCATCGAGGCCGATGGCTCGCTGCGCGATTTCGACTACCGCGAGGTGAAGGTGGCCCAGACCATCGTGGAGCACGCACGTGAAGTCTGGCTGGCGGCCGACCACAGCAAATTCAACCGCCCGGCCATGGTGCAACTGGCCACACTCGACCAGATCGACCGGCTGTTCACCGACGAAATGCCACCCGAGCCCTTCCCGGCCCTGCTGGAGAACGCCGACGTGCAGTTGGTGGTGGCGACAGACTGACCTCCTCTTTCGACCCATTCCCATGACTTACCTGCTTGCACTCGACCAGGGCACCTCCAGCTCGCGCAGCATCGTGTTTGACGAACGGGGCCACATCGTGGCCCAGGCCCAGCGCGAACTTCCGCAGATCTATCCCCGGCCCGGCTGGGTGGAGCACGACCCG
>DMZZ01000247.1:0-640 GCA_003484805.1 Comamonadaceae bacterium
CAGCGTGGAAACCGCCGACCCTTGCGCCACGAATTCCTCGATCAAGGGCCAGATATGGTGAGACATGTCGTTCTTGCCGCCCGCGAACCCGATGCGCACAAGGTCGCGCCCGTCCATTTCGCACTCCATGTGCAGCAGCTCGAACGCCCGTGCGAGAAAAGGGGTCTGGCTGAACTCGTGCTCATCGACGATATAGCCCGACACCGCCGGGTGCGCGGTGCAGCCGCTCTGCAAGCTTTTCAGGGCCGCAGCCTGGTGGCCCTCATTGATCCTTACGGTGGTCGCCGTGACTGAAGTGTTCACTCCCATTGCTGCTCTTCCTTGATATTGATGTTGTCAGAAGCGAAAGCGGACACCGTCAACGACGGTTGGCCTTGGCATGGCCCAATGGGCCGCTGTCACGCGAGGGCCCATGATAGGCAGAGCTTGCCGGGCGTTACTGGACAAGTTGTCCACTGGGGTGCCGGCCAGCGCCGGAACCTGCGCGAACAGTGATGCGACGTTTGGCGGTTCCCCCGCCTGCGCTCACGCGCAGCGGTCCCTGGTTGGGCACCGTTGTGTCCGCCGGAACAGGGGGCAGGTCCAGTGCCTCGCGGATGAAATCACGCAGCGAGATCGCAAGGGCATGGAGTACCTCTGA
>DMZZ01000247.1:691-2574 GCA_003484805.1 Comamonadaceae bacterium
ACCTGCTGGTGGTAGGCCAGAAGGGCGGTGCGGTGGCCCACGCTGACCAGGGTGGCGCGGGTGCTCAGCAGTTGCCGGTACAGCTGGGTTTCGTTGGCGACGTCGAGCGCGCTCGTGGCTTCGTCCAGGATGGCAAAGCGTGGCTGCACCAGCAGCACGCGGGCACAGGCCAGGCGCTGCTGCTCGCCGATGGACAGCACCTTCTCCCAATCCATCTCGGTATCCAGGCCGCCGAAGCGCTGTGCCAGATCGGGCAGATTCACGCGCACCAGCAGGTCCAGCAGCTGCGCTTCGGTGGCGGGCCGGTCCAGGTCGGGGTAGAGCAACTGGTTGCGCAGCGTGCCGAGAAACATATAGGGCTGCTGCGGCAAGAACAGAAGATCCTGCGCCTCGGGGCGGAAGATGGTGCCGCTGCCCGCGTACCACAGGCCGCTGAGCGCCCGCAGTAGCGAGCTTTTGCCGCTGCCGCTGGCGCCGACGATCAGCAGCCCCTGGCCGGGCAGCACGTCGATCGACAAGTTCTGGATCAGGGTGCGTTCACGCCGGGGGGTCTGCAGGGTGACGCGGTCGAGCGCCAGGCGGGTGTCTTCCACCGAGGCGATGGTGCTCTCCTGCGGTGCATCCCGGTCTGCCGGGCTGGAGAGCAGCTTGAAGAAGGTGTCCAGGCGGTCGATGCCGGCGGCAAACCGGCTCAGGCCTTCGAAGTTTTCGATGACCACCGAGATGGCGCTGAGCACCGCCGCAAACGCCCCTGCGGCCTGGATGGCGCGGCCCACCTCCAGCTCGCCCGACAGCACGCGCGAGGCGATCAAGGCGCTGGGCAGAACGATGGTGAGCNNAGCATGCTGTAGCCATACTGGAACAGGTTCAGGAAGAGCTGGTTGCGGATGAGCTGGCGGAAGTTGTCGAAGGCCCGTGATGAAGCGGCAGCCACACCTGCAGGCGTTCCTGGGTTTCGCCGTGGTAGAGGGCAATCGGCTCGGCCTTCTCGCGCACGCGCACCAGGCTGAAGCGGAAGTCGGCCTCGCGCTGCAGCTGGCGGAAGTTCAGGCCGATCAGCGGCTTGCCAAAGACAAAGACCGTCAGCAGCGTGCCCGCCAGCGCATACACCACCAGAAAATAGACCAGCTCGTGGGCAATGGACCACAGCACCTGGCTGAAGGCAATGAGCTGCAGCGCCGCGCCGATGAAGATCAGCAGGAAGAACAGCGAGCGCTGGGTGAAGGTGTTGATGTCTTCGGCGATGCGCTGGTCGGGGTTGTCGATGTCGGCGCGGGCATTGAGCTCGTAGAAATGGCGGTCGCGGAAATAGCCCACCAGGAAGCGGTTGGTCAGCCAGCGGCGCCAGTGGTTGCCCAGCGTGTCGCGCACAAAGTAGTAGAACGCGTAGATCGGCACGGCCCCGGCCACCAGCGCCAGGCACCAGCGAATAGCTTGCCAGAAGCGCTCGCTGTCGTGCGCCGCGAGGGCTGAGGTGAACTCGCCCGTCTGCTCGTTGAACAGCACCGCAAACCCGGTCTGCCCGAGCAGCAAGGCCACCAGCAGCACGATCAGGCCCGTGGCCTTCCATTTTTCTTCCTGGCGCCAGTAGGGGAGGGCGATGCCCCAGAATTGCCGCCACAGATGGCGGTTCACGAGATGCCGCATGGTGAGTCCGTTACAGGAGGCGGTTCATGGTTGCGTCATGCGCAGGGCCACCCTGGCGCTTCATTCGGGCGCCCGGTACACCAGCACCTTGAGCGAGCGGTCTTGCGACACGTCGGCAAACACCGCCGGATTGGCGACGCGCTCCACAAAGGCCAGTTCGGGCGCCAGCGCCTGCATCTGTTCCTGCAGAAAGGCGGTGCCCAGCTCGGGGGCGTTGAGGCACAGCAGCGCGTGGC
>DMZZ01000242.1:0-3105 GCA_003484805.1 Comamonadaceae bacterium
GGATGTGAATGCCCTGAACTGGGTCACGCCCGACCGCATCACCGTCAAGCCGCTGTACACCGCCGACGACACGGCGAACCTGGCGCATACCCATACGCTGCCCGGTTTCGAGCCTTACCTGCGCGGCCCGCAGGCCACCATGTACGCGGTGCGCCCCTGGACGATTCGCCAGTACGCGGGCTTTTCCACGGCGCAGGAATCCAACGCCTTCTACCGCAAGGCGCTGGCCGCCGGCGGGCAGGGCGTCAGCGTGGCCTTCGACCTGGCCACGCACCGCGGCTATGACAGCGACCACCCGCGCGTGACCGGCGACGTGGGCAAGGCTGGCGTGGCCATCGACTCGGTCGAGGACATGAAGATCCTGTTCGACCAGATCCCGCTCGACAAGGTGAGCGTGTCGATGACCATGAACGGTGCCGTGCTGCCTGTGCTGGCGGGCTACGTGGTGGCGGCAGAAGAGCAGGGTGTGAGCCAGGACAAGCTCTCCGGAACGATTCAGAACGACATTCTGAAAGAGTTCATGGTGCGCAACACCTACATTTACCCGCCCAAGCCCTCGATGCGCATCATCGGCGACATCATTGGCTACACGGCCAAAAACATGCCGAAGTTCAACTCGATCTCGATCTCGGGTTACCACATGCAGGAAGCCGGGGCCAACCAGGCGCTGGAACTGGCCTTCACGCTGGCCGACGGCAAGGAATACGTCAAGACCGCCATTGCCTCGGGCCTGGACGTGGACGACTTCGCCGGGCGCCTGAGCTTCTTCTGGGCGATCGGCATGAACTTCTACCTCGAAGTGGCCAAGATGCGCGCCGCGCGCCTGCTGTGGTGCCGCATCATGAAGGAAACCGGCGCCAAGAACCCCAAGAGCCTGATGCTGCGCACGCACTGCCAGACCTCGGGCTGGAGCCTGACTGAGCAGGACCCCTACAACAACATCGTGCGCACCACCATCGAGGCCATGGCGGCCGTGTTCGGCGGCACGCAGAGCCTGCACACGAACGCGCTGGACGAAGCCATTGCGCTGCCCACCGAATTCTCTTCGCGCATTGCGCGCAACACGCAGCTCATCATCCAGGAAGAAACGCACATCACCAACGTGGTGGACCCCTGGGCCGGCAGCTACATGATGGAAAAGCTGACGCAGGACATGATGGACGCCGCCTGGAAGATCATCGAAGAAGTCGAAGCCATGGGCGGCATGACGCAGGCCGTGGACAGCGGCTGGGCCAAGCTCAAGATCGAGGCCGCCGCCGCCGAGAAGCAGGCGCGCATCGACTCGGGCAAGGATGTCATCGTCGGCGTGAACAAGTACAAGCTGGCGAAGGAAGACCCGGTCGAGATCCTGCAGATCGACAACATGAAGGTGCGCGACGGCCAGATTGAGCGCCTGAAAAATATCCGGGCAAAACGCGATGCAGCCAGTGTTAGCCAAGCGCTGGATGCTCTCACTTCTGCAGCGCAGACGGGTGAAGGCAACCTGCTGGAACTGTCCATCAATGCCATGCGCCTGCGCGCCACCGTGGGCGAGGTGAGCGATGCGCTGGAAAAGGTTTACGGGCGCCACCGCGCCGATACGCAAAAGGTGACCGGTGTGTACGCTGCTGCCTACGACTCCGCCGAAGGCTGGGACAAGCTCAAGGCCGAAATCAACGAGTTTGCCCAGAGCCAGGGCCGCCGCCCGCGCGTGATGATCGCCAAACTGGGCCAGGACGGTCACGACCGGGGCGCCAAGGTGGTGTCCACCGCTTTTGCCGACCTGGGTTTCGATGTGGACATCGGCCCGCTGTTCCAGACCCCCGAGGAGTGTGCCCGCCAGGCCATCGAGAACGACGTGCACGCGGTCGGGGTCTCGACCCTGGCCGCCGGCCACAAGACGCTGGTGCCGGCCATCATCCATGCCCTGAAAGAGCAGGGCGCTCATGAAATCATCGTCTTTGTCGGCGGCGTGATTCCGGTGCAGGACTACGACCATCTGTATGAAGCCGGCGTGAAGGGTATTTACGGCCCCGGCACGCCGATCCCCGCCAGCGCCAAGGACGTGCTGGAGCAGATCCGCAAGGCCCAGGCGTGACCCCTGAAGCCCTGCTCGATGGCATCGTGCATGGCAGCGCCGGCGTGCAGCGGCGTGCCATGGCCAAGGCCATCACGCTGCTCGAATCGACCCGCGCGGACCACCGCGCGCAGGGCGACGCACTGCTCACCGCTTTGCTGCCGCACACCGGCAAGTCGTTTCGCCTCGGCATCAGCGGCGTGCCCGGCGTGGGCAAGTCCACCTTCATCGAGGCGCTGGGCCTGTACCTGATCGCACAGGGCCTGCGCGTGGCGGTGCTGGCGGTGGACCCGTCGAGCAGCGTCTCGGGCGGCTCCATCCTGGGCGACAAGACGCGCATGGAGCACCTCTCGATGAACGAGCGCGCCTACATCCGCCCCAGTCCCAGCAGCGGCACGCTGGGCGGCGTGGCCGAGAAGACGCGCGAGAGCATGCTGGTCTGCGAGGCGGCGGGCTACGACGTGGTCATCGTCGAGACCGTGGGCGTGGGCCAGAGCGAGACGGCCGTGGCCAACATGACCGACATGTTCGTGCTGCTGCAGTTGCCCAACGCGGGTGACGACCTGCAGGCCATCAAGAAGGGCGTGATGGAGATCGCCGACCTCGTGGTCATCAACAAGGCCGACATCGACAAGAACGCTGCCACGCGCGCCGAGGCGCAGATTGCGTCGAGCCTGCGCCTTCTGAGCCAGCACGGCAACCCCGAGCACGCCCACCACGACCAGACGCAATGGCACCCGAAGGTGGTGCAGATCAGCGCGCTGCTGGGCCAGGGGGTGGATGCGTTCTGGTCTGCCGTGCAGCAATACCGCCAGTTGCAGACGGCCAACGGCCGCCTGGCCGCGCGCCGCGAGAAGCAGGCCCTGTCCTGGATGTGGGAGCGCATCGACGCGGGGCTCAAGCAGGCGTTTCGCCAGCACCCGCAGGTGCAGCACCTGCTGCCGCTGCTGCAGCAGGATGTGGCAACCGGGCGCATTGCTCCCTCGACGGCAGCAAGAAATCTGCTCTCAGCGCAATATGGAAATGCGCTGGCAGCTATGAATTAAATA
>DMZZ01000307.1:0-3382 GCA_003484805.1 Comamonadaceae bacterium
CGCGCCAACTGGTGCAAGCGCGTGCTGTTTCTGGCCGACCGCGTGGCGCTGGTGAACCAGGCCGTCAACGCCTTCAAGGCCCACCTGGCCGACGCCGCCCCGGTGAACCTCGTGCCCGACCGCGCTACCGAAAGGCGGGTGTACGTGTCCACCTACCCCACGATGATGGGGCTCATCAACGAGGCCGCAGGCAGCGGGCAGCGCCGCTTTGGTGTGGGGCATTTCGACCTGATCGTGGTGGACGAAGCGCACCGCTCCATCTACCAAAAATACCGGGCCATCTTCAGCTACTTCGATGCGCTGCTGGTGGGCCTGACGGCCACGCCCAAGGACGAGATCGACCGCAACACCTACAGCCTGTTTGGCCTGGAAAGCGGTGTGCCGACTGACGCCTACGGGCTGGACGACGCGATTGCCGAGGGATACCTGGCCCCGCCCAAAGCGATTTCAGTGCCGCTGAAGTTCCAGCGCCAGGGCATTCGCTACAACGAGCTGAGCGACGACGAGAAGGAACAGTGGGACGCGCTGGAATGGGACGAGGAAGGCACCGAAGCGCCCGACGAGGTGAGCGCCGAGGCGGTGAACCAGTGGCTCTTCAACACCGACACGGTGGACAAAATGCTGGCCATGCTAATGCAGCGCGGCCACAAGGTGGCGGGCGGCGACCGGTTGGGCAAGACCATCGTCTTCGCCAAGAACCAGCGGCACGCCGAGTTCATCCAGGAACGGTTCAATGTCAACTACCCCGAATACCGGGGCGAGTTTGCACGCACCATCACCTTCAAGACCGAATACGCACAGTCGCTCATCGACGCCTTTGCGCAAAAGGACCGCGCGCCGCACATCGCCATTTCGGTGGACATGCTGGACACCGGCATCGACGTGCCCGAGGTGGTGAACCTGGTGTTCTTCAAGATCGTGCGCTCCAAGGCCAAGTTCTGGCAGATGGTGGGGCGCGGCACGCGGCTGTGCAAAGAGCTGTATGGGCCGGGGCAGGACAAGAAGGACTTTTTCATCTTCGACTTCTGCCAGAACCTGGAGTTTTTCAGCCAGGAGCTGGAGGGCAGCGAGGGGGCGCTGGCGCAGCCGCTGTCACAGCGCCTGTTCAACGCCCGGCTGGAGCTGATCGGCCTGCTGGACCAGCGCCTGGCACAAGGCGGCGTGGCCGAGGCACCGGCCGCATCGTTTGCCCTGACCGAAGCCGCCATCCGCGAAGACACGGCCGCGCTGCTGCACGGCATGGTGGCGGGCATGCAGCTCGCCAACTTCGTGGTGCGCCCCCAGCGCCGCTGGGTAGAGGCCTGGGCGCAGCCCGATGCGTGGAAGCGCCCCAGCGCCGAACAGCTCGCCGAGGTGGCCGAGCACCTGTCTGGCCTGCCCACGGCGGTGCGCGACGATGACGAGGACGCCAAGCGCTTTGACGCGCTGATGCTGGGCACCCAGCTGGCCCTGCTGCGCAGCGAGCCTGCCCTGGCCCGCCTGCAAGCCAAGGTGCAGCAACTGGCCAGCAGCCTGCTGGAACTGGCCAACGTGCCCAGCGTGCGCGAACACCTGCTGCTGATCGAGGCCGTGGCAGNNGAGTGGTGGCAGGACGTGACCTTGCCCATGCTGGAGCAGGCGCGGCGCAAGCTGCGTGCGCTCATCAAGCTGATTGAAAAGAGCAGCCGCAAGGTGGTCTACACCGACTTTGAAGATGCCATTGGCGAAACGGCCGAAGTGAACTTGCCCCTGGTGGCCAGCGCGGTGGACTTCGAGCGCTTTCGCGCCAAGGCCAGGGTGTTCCTGCGCGCCCACAACGACCGGCTGGCGCTACACAAGCTGCGCCGCAACCAGCCGCTGACGCCTGCCGACCTGCAAGAGCTGGAAGCCCTGCTGCACGAAGCCGGCGGCACCGATGGCGACATCGAGCGCGCCCGCGCGCTGCACAGCAGCCTGATCGTGTTCATTCGCTCCCTGGTGGGGCTGGACCGCGAGGCCGCCTCCGCCGCGTTTGCCGGCCTGATTGCCACGGGCAAGGCCAGCGCCAACCAGTTGCAATTCATCGACGAAATCGTGCAGCACCTGACCGAACACGGTGCCATGCCCGCCGAACGCCTCTATGCCTCGCCTTTCACCGACATCCACGCGCAGGGGCCGGAGGGCGTCTTCGAATCGGCCACGGTGGAGCGGCTGTTCAAAACCCTCGAACAGTTTGAACCGCAGCAAGAGGCGGCATAAGCCATTGCGCTGCGCTCAATTCCCGGCCAACGGCGCAGAGGATGAGCGCCGCGATTTGCGTGGAGTTTTGGGGGCCACCGCCCCGGCCGGCGCCTCCACCCGCAGCAACACCCCCCCGCACAGCGTGGCAATGCACTGCTGCGCGATCTGCTCGGGGGTGTATTCGCCGCCCGGCTGATACCAGCGGCCGATCCAGCTGAGGGCTCCGGCGATCACGAAGGCGGTCATCTTCGGGTCGCACGGCTGCAGCGATCCTTCCTGCACCCCCTGGGCCACCAGGCGCCGGAAAGCATGGTCGATCTCGGACTTCATGCGGCGCAGCTCTGTGCGGCTGGGCTCGGGCACCTCTTCGTCGCCGACGCGGATCAGGCACATGCCAAAAGGCTGCATGACGATGTCGGTATACGCCTGCATGCAGGCACGCAACTGGTCCACCACGTTGCCGCCCGCCGCGCGCGAGGCCTCGATGCCTTCAAGCGTCATCTCCAGCCCCTTGCTGACGCACTGCAGCAGGATCTCGTCCTTGTTCTTCACGTAGTAATACAGCGTGGGCTTGCTCACGTTGAGCCGTGCCGCGATGTCATCGAGCGAGGTGGCGTGAAAGCCCCGCTCGTTGAACAGCTCCGCCGCCGCCTGCAGCACGGCCTGGCGCTTGGCCTCACGCTGTTGCTCGCGGTCGGGCGCTGCGGCCCAGGGCGACGCGGCAGCAGACGGGGTTCGGGTCTTTCTGGCGGCGGTTGTCTTGGTCATGGGGCGTTATTAGAAAGTCTTTTACCGGGAAAACACCAATGCGAGGATAGGGAGTGGCGCCCAGAATCTACTCATGAGTAAACAGTCTACGTAAAAGTAGACATTTTTCGGTTCGCACAAACCCGTAGAGAGCGATGGCGACACACAACCCCGGCGGCACCCCCGCCGCTCCCCTGCTGCAGGTCGATGGCCTGACGCTTGCCTTTGGCGGCGTGAAGGCGCTGTCCGGCGTGGGCTTTGGCGTGCAGCCGGGCTCCATCACCGCCGTGATCGGGCCCAACGGCGCCGGCAAGACCTCGCTGTTCAACACCATCTCGGGCTTTTACCGGCCCGCACAAGGCAGCATCCGGTTCAAGGGCCAGGACATCACGCGCATCCCCGCGCCGCAGCGCGCCCGCATGGGCCTGGGCCGGAG
>DMZZ01000392.1:0-23379 GCA_003484805.1 Comamonadaceae bacterium
TCGGGCCAAGGGGCTGAGTAGTTACTGCTATTATTTATATAGCCACTTGCGCTTACCCATCAAGCGCCAGAGGCCAATTTGGCTTCAGATTTTGTGGTCGCAGGCATGCGCAGCGCACGGTCTACCATCTCCTGGGCAAATTCCACGAAAGCTTGGCTGCCCTTGGCCGCCGGGTCGAACACCACGCCGGGCAGGCCATAGCTGGGCGCCTCGGCCAGGCGCACGTTGCGCGGGATCACCGTGTGGAACACCTTGTCGCCAAAATGGTCCTTGAGCTGCTCGCTCACCTGCTGCTGCAAGGTGATGCGCGGGTCGAACATCACGCGCAGCAGGCCGATGATCTGCAGATCGGCATTGAGGTTGGCATGCACCTGCTTGATGGTGTTGACGAGGTCGGTCAGCCCTTCGAGCGCGAAGTATTCGCACTGCATCGGCACGATGACGCCGTGCGCCGAGCACAGGCCGTTAAGGGTGAGCATGTTCAGCGACGGCGGGCAGTCAATGAGCACAAAGTCGAAGTCGCCACGGGCCTGCGCCAGCGCCGTCTTGAGGCGTTTTTCACGGTGTTCCAGCGTTACCAGTTCCACCTCGGCACCGGCCAGCTCGCGGTTGGCGCCGAGCACCCAGTAGCCGCATTTGTCAGACAGCACGGCGGCCTCCTGGATGGAAGCCTCTTCGAGCAGCACGTCGTACACCGACAACTCCAGGCTGCGCTTGTCCACGCCCGAACCCATGGTGGCGTTGCCCTGCGGGTCCAGGTCCACCATCAGCACGCGCTGGCCGATCTTCGCCAGTCCGGCCGCCAGGTTGACGGTGGTGGTGGTCTTGCCAACGCCACCCTTCTGGTTGGCCACACAAAAGATTTTCGCCATGGGATGCTTTACTTGGAAACGGCAAGCTTGATGCCGAAGCCGATGAGGAACACGCCCGCCACTTTTTCAAGCACGCGGGCCACGAGGGGATTGGCGCGCATGCGCTCTGCCAGGCGGTGCGTGAGCATGACGACGATGAAGCCGTAAGCCAAGGTGAGCAGCGCAATGGTCGCGGCCATCACGCCGAAGGTGAGCAGCCCCTGGTGGCGCGCCGGATCGACGAACAATGGGAAAAACGCCATGTAGAACACGATGGCCTTGGGGTTGAGCAGGGTGATGAGCCCCGCCTGTTTGAAATAGTGGCGCGGCTCGATGTGCAGCACGGGCTTGGCTCCGGGCTTGGCAGTCAGCATCTTGAAGCCCAGCCAGGCGAGGTAGGCCGCACCCAGCCACTGCACGGCATTGAACGCGGCAGGGTACGTTGCCAGCAACGCCGCCACACCCGCCACCGCGGCCCACATCAGCACCTGATCCCCCGCGATCACACCGAAGGTGGCCGCCAGTCCGCCGCGCACGCCGCCCTTGCTGGTGGAGGTGATGAGCGCCAGATTCCCCGGACCGGGGATGGCCAGGAACAACACGATGGCGGCCACGAAGGCGCCGTAGTCTGCAATGCCGAACATGTGGATTCCCCTGGAGGCTGAATGGACCGCAATCCTGCTGCGGCCCGGAGCCCGAGTTTACGCGACCGCTCCGCCCTGTCCTGCGCCGCTTGGTGTGGACGGCCGCATCCAGACGATGCAACGCTCGGCCTCCAGCCCCGGCACCTGGAGCTGTTCCACGTGAAACACATCGATTTCCGGGGGCAGAACGGCCAGTTCGTCTTCCGGGCGTTTGCCCTTCATCGCCAGCCAGGCACCGTGCGGCGCCAGCGCGCTGCGCGACCAGTGGGTGAAATCCACCAGCGAGGCAAAGGCGCGGCAGCTCACCACATCGAACGGCGTGGTCAAGGTTTCCACGCGCGCATGCACGCCGTGCAGGTTGGGGAGCTTGAGTGCCACCGCCGCCTGCTGGATGAAGGCGGCCTTCTTGCCCACGGTGTCGACACAGCTCACGTCCACATCGGGGCAGCAGGTGGCAAACACCACGCCGGGCAGGCCTCCGCCCGAACCTACGTCGAGCAGACGCACGGGCGCGGGCAGCCCGGCCTGCACCACATGGCGGCGCAGCGGCTCCACGGCGGCCAGGCTGTCGAGCAGGTGGTGCGTGAGCATCTCCTCGGGGTCGCGCACGGCCGTGAGGTTGTAGACCTTGTTCCACTTCTGCAGCAGCGCCAGGAAGTCCATCAGACGCGTGAGTTGCGCCTCGTCAAGACCCAGCCCCAGCGCCTCAGCCCCTGCACGCAGGCGCTCCATCAGCACATCGCTCATGCGGCCACCCCGTCATCGGCGCGGGCAAAGCCCTTGAAGCCGCCCTTCTTCAGGTGCACCATCAGCAGCGAGATCGCTGCCGGGGTGACGCCCGAAATGCGCGAGGCCTGGCCCAGCGTTTCGGGCCGGTGCTTCTGCAGCTTCTGCCGCACCTCGATCGACAGCGCCGTGACCTGCAGGTAGTCCAGCTCGTCGGGCAGGCGCAGTTTCTCGAAATGCGCGGCGCGCTCCACCTCGCCCTTCTGCCTGTCGATGTAGCCGGAATACTTGGCCGCGATCTCCACCTGCTCGACCACCGGCCCGCTCAGCTCGCCCAGCGTTTCACGTGAAACATCGGGCGACGCATACTTGCCGCCATCCAGGGTCATCAGGCTGGCATAACCCACATCCGGACGGCGCAGCAGCTCGAACAGGTTGTACTCGTGCTCGATGCTCTTGCCCAGCACCCGCTCGGACTCTGCCGCAGGCAGGTTGCGCGGGTTCACCCAGGTCGCTTTCAGGCGCTCTGTTTCACGTGAAACCGCATCGCGCTTGCGGCTGAAAGACTCCCAGCGCGCATCGTCCACCAGGCCCATCCGGCGACCCACTTCCGTCAGGCGCATGTCGGCGTTGTCCTCGCGCAGCTGCAGGCGAAACTCGGCGCGGCTGGTGAACATGCGGTAGGGCTCGGTCACACCCTTGGTAATGAGGTCGTCCACCAGCACACCCAGGTAGGCCTCGTCGCGGCCGGGCAGCCAGGGCGCATCGCCCCGGCACTGCAGCGCGGTGTTGATGCCGGCAAACAGGCCCTGCGCTGCCGCCTCTTCGTAGCCCGTGGTGCCGTTGATCTGCCCGGCGAAGAACAGACCCTGGATCTGGCGCGTCTCGAAGCTGCTCTTGAGCGAGCGCGGGTCGAAGTAGTCGTATTCAATGGCGTAGCCGGGGCGCAGGATGTGCGCGTTCTCCAGACCGGGCATGCTGCGCACCAGGTCGTACTGGATGTCGAACGGCAGACTGGTGGAGATGCCGTTGGGGTAAAACTCGTGCGTGGTCAGGCCCTCGGGTTCCAGGAATATCTGGTGGCTGTCCTTGTCGGCGAAGCGGTTGATTTTGTCTTCCACGCTCGGGCAGTACCGCGGGCCCACGCCTTCGATCTTGCCGGTGAACATGGGGCTGCGGTCGAAGCCGGAGCGGATGATCTCGTGCGTGCGCTCGTTGGTGTGCGTGATCCAGCACGGCACCTGGCGCGGGTGCATGGCCGCCCCTCCGTACGCATGCGCCATGAAGCTGAACACGGGCACCGTGCCCTCGTTCACGCCCCCCGGCATGCCGTCGCCGGGCTGCTCCTCGCATTTGGAAAAGTCGATGCTGCGCCCGTCGATGCGCGGGGGCGTGCCGGTCTTGAGGCGCCCCTGCGGCAGCTTCAGTTCCTTGAGCCGTGCTGACAGCGACACGGCCGGCGGATCGCCTGCCCGGCCCGCCGCGTAGTTGTTCAGGCCCACATGGATCTTGCCGTCCAGAAAGGTGCCCGCCGTCAGCACCACGGTGCGGCTGCGAAAGCGGATGCCCACCTGCGTGACGGCGCCCACCACGCGATCGCCCTCCACCATCAGATCGTCCACCGCCTGCTGGAACAGCCACAAGTTGGGCTGGTTCTCCAGCATGCGGCGGATCGCGGCCTTGTACAGGATGCGGTCGGCCTGCGCCCGCGTGGCGCGCACCGCCGGGCCCTTGGAGCTGTTGAGAATGCGGAACTGGATGCCGCCCTCGTCCGTGGCCAGCGCCATGGCACCGCCCAGCGCGTCCACCTCTTTGACCAGGTGGCCCTTGCCGATGCCGCCGATGCTGGGGTTGCAGCTCATCTGCCCCAGCGTTTCGATGTTGTGCGTGAGCAGCAGCGTGCGGCTGCCCATGCGCGCGGCGGCCAGCGCAGCCTCGGTGCCGGCATGGCCGCCACCGACAACGATGACATCGAATTCCTGGGGGTACAACATGGAAAGCTCCAGACCCTCACGGGCCGATGGTCAAAAACAGCGGCGAAGATCGCCCGCCCCCGCTGCAGCGCACCGAACCGGCGCCCGTGGAGGCAAGGGGGTGATTTTCCCACCTTTGCGGCACGGACGCCGGGGGCAGCCCTTCCCGACAGGCTCCTTGTCTGTTTCACGTGGAACACCGCCCCCGACCAGGGTCTGCAGGAATCCTGCGGCAGGCCTGTGCTCCAATCTCCGCATGTCCAAACTCCTCGTCTTCGCGGGCAGCACCCGCCAGCATTCTTTCAACCGCCGCCTGGCCCAGGTCGCCGTCGGCATGGCCCGCGATGCCGGTGCCGGCGTCACGCTGCTGGAGCTGTCCGACTTCGATATTCCGCTCTACAACGCCGACCTCGAAGCACGCGGCACCCCGGCCGATGTGCTGCGCCTCAAGCAGGTGCTGTTCGACCACCCGGCCTGGATCGTCTGCTCGCCCGAATACAACGGCAGCTACACCGCACTGCTCAAGAACACCATCGACTGGGCATCGAGCCCCGTCAAGGGCGACCCGATCTGGCAGGATGGCACGCGCGCCTTTCGCGGCAAGGTGGTGGGCATGCTCAGCGCCTCGCCCGGCGCGCTGGGCGGCCTGCGCTCGCAAAGCCACCTGGCACCGCTGCTCATCAACCTCGAATGCTGGCTCGCGCCCAAGGCCTTCGCCCTGGGCCAGGCCGGCAGCGCTTTTGACGACAGCGGTGCCCTGGCGCAGGAAGCCCACCGCGAACGCGTGCGCGGCGTGATCGAGCAGGTGCTGTGGGCCTCCGACCGTCTGCAGGGCAGTTGATTTCGAATGAAATCAGCCTCCAGCGCCCGACTGGCAAGCGCAACCAGCTATTGAATCCATAGTACATGGACTGCCGCCCCGGCTGCGGTGCATGCTGCACCGCAGCCTCCATCAGCTCGCCCATTCCGGGCATGCCCCACGGCAAGCCTGCGGGGGTGCGCTGCATCCAGCTCGGGGCGGACGAGCGCTGTCGCATTTTCGGCCAGCCCGATCGCCCCGCCGTCTGCGCGCAGCTCCAGCCCTCGACCGAGATGTGCGGCGCCTCGCGCGACCATGCCCTGCATTACCTTGACCAGCTCGAACGCCTGACCCGGCCCGCGCCCTGAACCCCTGCACGGGCAGAGCCATCGCATGCGGCATACGATATGCGGCACGGCATTTCTCCAACCCCTGAACGGCAACCATGAAGCTCTACCACTCCCCCGGCGCCTGCTCGCTCTCGCCCCACATCGTGCTGCACGAGACCGGCCTGCCCTTCACCGCCGTGCTGGCCAGCACCAAGACAAAGAAGCTGCAGGACGGCACCGATTTCTACACCATCAACGAACTGGGCTACGTGCCCGTGCTGGAACTGGACAACGGCGAGCGCCTGCGCGAAGGCCCGGCCATCGTGCAGTACCTGGCCGACCAGGTGCCCGGAAAGCAGCTCGCGCCCGCCAATGGCAGCATGGAGCGGTACCGTCTGCAGGAATGGCTGACCTTCATCGGCACCGAACTGCACAAAGGCCACGGCCCGCTGTTCGCGCCCGGCACGCCCGAAGACTACAAGCCCCAGGTGCGCGAGCAACTGGCCAGGCGCTTTGCCTGGGTGGACCGGCAGCTCGCGGGCAAGGACTATCTGCTGGGCTCCTTCAGCGTGGCCGACGCCTACCTCTACACCGTATCGCGCTGGGGCCAGTATGTGGGGGTGGACCTCTCGGGCCTGGCAAACATCGTCGCTTTCCAGCAGCGCATGGAGCAACGCCTCGCCGTGCAGGCCGCGCTGCGCGCCGAAGGCCTGCTCAAGTAAACCCAGATTTCCCATTAGAGCTTGGGATGGCGGCGAGGGCAGTTGCGAGGCAGTTTGGGGCCGACTGAGGAGCCCATAGCCGGTGCTATGGGCGACGAAGAGGGGCCAAAATGACCGCAAATGCACCGCTGACGCCCAAGCAGCACCGAAGGTGCGCCTAATGGGAAATCTGGGGTAACCCGCTGCCCCGGACCCGGGGCGCGCCCACAAAAAAAGNNTCAAGGGCGACCCGGTCTGGCAGGATGGCACGCGCGCCTTTCGCGGCAAGGTGGTGGGCATGCTCAGCGCCTCGCCCGGCGCGCTGGGCGGCCTGCGCTCGCAAAGCCACCTGGCTCCGCTGCTCATCAACCTCGAATGCTGGCTCGCGCCCAAGGCCTTCGCCCTGGGCCAGGCGGGCAGCGCCTTCGACGACAGCGGCGCCCTGGTGCAGGAAGCCCACCGCGAACGCGTGCGCGGCGTGATCGAGCAGGTGCTGTGGGCCTCCGGCCGTCTGCAGGGCAGTTGATTTCGAATGAAATCGGCCTCCAGCGCCCGGCCGGCAAGCGCGCCCAGCTATTGAACCCATAGCACATGGACTGCCGCCCCGGCTGCGGTGCATGCTGCACCGCACCCTCCATCAGCTCGCCCATTCCGGGCATGCCCCACGGCAAGCCTGCGGGGGTGCGCTGCATCCAGCTCGGGGCCGATGAACGCTGCCGCATTTTCGGCCACCCCGATCGCCCCGCCGTCTGCGCGCAGCTCCGGCCCTCGGCCGAGATGTGCGGCGCCTCGCGCCACCATGCCCTGCATTACCTCGACCAGCTCGAACGCCTGACCCGGCCCGCGCCCTGAACCCCTGCACGGGCAGAGCCATCGCATGCGGCATACGATATGCGGCACGGCATTTCTCCAACCCCTGAATGGCAACCATGAAGCTCTACTACTCCCCCGGCGCCTGCTCGCTCTCGCCCCACATCGTGCTGCACGAGACCGGCCTGCCCTTCACCGCCGTGCTGGCCAGCACCAAGACGCACAAGCTGCAGGACGGCACCGATTTCTACACCATCAACGAACTGGGCTACGTGCCCGTGCTGGAGCTGGACAACGGCGAGCGCCTGCGCGAAGGCCCGGCCATCGTGCAGTACCTGGCCGACCAGGTGCCCGGAAAGCAGCTCGCGCCCGCCAATGGCAGCATGGAGCGCTACCGTCTGCAGGAATGGCTGACCTTCATCGGCACCGAACTGCACAAAGGCCACGGCCCGCTGTTCGCGCCCGGCACGCCCGAAGACTACAAGCCCCAGGTGCGCGAGCAACTGGCCAAGCGCTTTGCCTGGGTGGACCGGCAGCTCGCGGGCAAGGACTATCTGCTGGGCTCCTTCAGCGTGGCCGACGCCTACCTCTACACCGTATCGCGCTGGGGCCAGTATGTGGGGGTGGACCTCTCGGGCCTGGCAAACATCGTCGCTTTCCAGCAGCGCATGGAGCAACGCCCCGCCGTGCAGGCCGCGCTGCGCGCCGAAGGCCTGCTCAAGTAAACCCGGGGCGCGCCCACAAAAAAAGCCGCTGTGATCCAGCGGCTTTTTGGATGGATAAGACCTGCTTATACGGGTTTGCATTCCATCGGATAACTAGGCGGGGAGCCGCAGACAGTGCTGTAGCACGGCAAGGCGACTCAACGACGTTATCCGATGGAAGGCAAAACCGTATCAGTATTTGAGCTTCAGCTTGTCCAGTTGCTCCTTGGTGATGGCAGGCACGTCGCCCCGCGCACTCCAGCGGTTCAGGTTCCATCCACCCTCGCCCACCCAGGCCTTGATGAGCTTGAGGTTGGCCGCGCGCTCGGCGTCGTTCGAGCCAAGCTCCTTGTACATGTTTCCGGGCTTCTTGTCGGCGGTGCTGCTGCCGTCGTCGAGGCGGCGCATGAGGGCGCCGGTGTCGGGCCAACCGATCAGTTGCAGCAGATCGGCATAGGTGTCCAGGCGCGGGCCCAGCTTGTCCTTTTTGTACTTTTCCTGGTCCAGCAGGAATTCCGCCAGGGTCGGGGAGTCGCTGCCGTGGCATTCACTGCACTGCGCCTTGATCAGTGGTTGGATGTCTTTGCGGTAGGTGACATCGTCGGCCAGCGCAGGCAAGGCGAAGGTCGCACAGGCCAGGGTCATCAGCAGTGGGGATTTCATGGGAGGTCCTTTCTCGGCGGGCAATGGAAACCAGGGTGTGGGCGCAGGCCCACGGAAACACTCAATGCGACAGGATGTAGCGCACCAGATTGAGAATCTGCGCTTCATCCTGCGACTGGACGATCTTGTGGGGCTCCTCCTCGTCGTCGATCATGACCTTGGGCCCCGTGGTGATGTGCTTGACCAGCGCCGCCACGGCGTCCTCGCGGCCCCGGTACTTCTCGGCAATGGTTTTCAGGGCAGGGCCGGTACGTTCCCTGGCCGGAGCATGGCATTTGGTGCAATGGCTCTTGCGGGCCAGCAGCTCAGCCGCCTCCGTATCCACCGTCTGCGCTTGCGCGGCGAGGGGGTGTAGCAGCAGTGCTGCCATGCACCAACGAAGACCAGGGAAAAATATGGAACGATTCATGGTTGTATCCCGTCCTGACGACTCCCTGCGGGAGTCTTGGAACACGGCACCACGACAAGCGGCACCGCGCGTCAAACGGTCAGTTGCAACAACTGTAACCCCATTCCCCGGCAAAGTCAGTGGGTTTTCCCTGATCGCACGCAACGCCGCACAGGCACGGCGCTGCTATGGCAACGGCCGCTGCCGCCACGCCAGCAGCGCCCCCAGCCACAGCGCACCGGCCGAAAACACCAGCCCACGCGGCAGTCCGCCCGCACCGTCGGCAATCAGGCCCACCACCGAGGGCCCGACGATCTGCCCGGCAGCAAACACCACGGTGAACGCACTGATGCCCACCGCCCATTGCGCCGGTGGCAGGTTGTGCCGCACCAGCGCGGTGGTGGACGCCACCACCGACAGAAAGACACCGCCGAACAGCAAACCCGAGACCAGCGCCACCGACCACACCGTCGTCAACGCGGGCAGCACCGTGGCCACACCCAGCAGGGCATTGAGCCGCGCCAGCGCCTCGCCGCCCCGGCTGCGATCCAGCAGGCCCGCCCAGATGCGCGAGGACAGCACCACGGCCAGGCCCAGCAGCGCGTAGAACAGCGTCACCGCACCACTCCCCACCCCCTGCGCGCGCAAGAGCGCCACCACAAAGGTCATGTAGCCAATGTAGCCCACGCCAAACAGGGCGTAGCCCGCCAGCGCAGGCGCAAAATCGCGCGCACGGAAGGTCCGCCCGGCCCGGGCATCGGCCTGCGGCGCACCCGGCGCCGTGGCGGGCAGGGGCGCCGCAGGGGCGGCATCGAGACGGCGCAACACCCGCACGGGCCAGACCATCACCGCCGTGGCCACAGCACACGCCAGTGCCAGCGCCCACCAGGCCCAGATCCAGGCGTGGGGCCCCGGCGCGGCCGCCAGCACGGCAGGCACGAGCAGCGCCGAGAGGCTGATGCCCCAGCCCGTGCCCCCGTAATACAGCCCCAGCAGCAGGCCGCTGCGCGGCGCATCCAGCGCGCCCAGGCGTGCCGCCATGAGCCCGCCCGCGATGAAGATCAGCGCGCTGGCCACGCCGGCCAGCAGGCGCTGCAGCAGCAGCGAGGGCGCATCGAGAAAGAATCCGCACAGCCCCATGAACAGCGTGGCCAGCACCGCACCGCCCAAGAGCAGCCGGCCGGGGGCCTGGCGGCGCAGCAGCAGGGGCGTTGCCAGGGCGCCTAGCAGATAACCCAGCGCATTGATGGTGTTCATGCCCCCGGCCAGCGTGTACGACCAGCCCAGGTCTTCACGCATGGGCGGCAAGAGCAGTGCGTAGGCAAAGCGCGTGATGCCCAGCGACACCGCCGCCCCCATGGACAGCGCCAGCGCCAGCCACAGGGCCTGCATGCGCGCCAACGGCTCCGGAGACAGACGGTTGTGCATGGTCTGCCCATTGTCCCGCATCCTTTTCCATGCCCCAGCGAGGCGGGGCTGCCAGCCCTCCCCGGATCCGGGAGATTTTTTTGGTAGCAGATTCCGCCCGCCAGGCCTGGGGGGAACCGCCATTCCATAGAGGAACTGGCGCACTCCCCGGTCCAGACGGGCCCACCATGCATTGCCATGGAGGTCGTCCCGGCAGTACCCTGCAGGCATCGCGTCCGCGCACACCGCCTGAAAGCTGCCCATGCCGTCCCTGTTCGAACCCACCCGTGCGGGCGCACTGTCCCTGGCCAACCGCATCGCCATGGCGCCACTCACGCGCAACCGCGCCCCGGGCGCGATTCCCAACGCCCTGATGGTCGAGTACTACCGCCAGCGCGCCAGTGCAGGCCTGCTCATCACCGAAGCCACGGCCATCAGCCCGCAGGGCCAGGGCTACGCCGACGTGCCCGGCCTCTACAGCACCGAGCAGCTCGACGGCTGGAAGAAAGTGACGACCGCCGTGCACCAGGCGGGCGGAAAGATCGTGACACAGCTGTGGCATGTGGGCCGGATCTCGCACATTGCGCTGCAGCCCGACAACGCCCCGCCCGTAGCACCCTCGGCTCTGCGTGCCCATGCCAAAACGGTGCTCATCAAGGGCGGCGTGCCCACCTTCACCCCCACCTCCGAGCCACGCGCCCTGGACGTGGGCGAGCTGCCAGGCATCGTGCTGGACTACCGCCACGCGGCACGCTACGCCATCGCCAGCGGCTTTGACGGGGTCGAGATCCACGCCGCCAACGGCTATCTGCTCGACCAGTTCCTCAAGACCGGTGCCAACCAGCGCCAGGACGATTACGGCGGCAGCGTGCGCAACCGCGCCCGGCTGCTGCTCGAAGTCGTGCGCGCCATCGTGGACGAAATCGGTGGCGGCCGCACCGGCATCCGGCTCTCGCCCGTGACACCCTCCAACGATATCGTGGACGACAACCCGCAGCAGCTGTTCGACTACCTGCTGCACCACCTGGCCCCGCTGGGCCTGGCCTATGTCCACGTCATCGAAGGCGCCACCGGCGGCCTGCGCGTGCTGCCCGAACGGCCGTTCGACTACGCATCGCTCAAGGCCATCTACCGCAAGGCCGGCGGCCAGGGCGCCTGGATGGTGAACAACGGCTACGACAAGGCGTTGGCTGAAGCCGCCGTGGCCACGGGCGCCGACATCGTCGCGTTCGGACGTCCGTACATAGCCAACCCCGATCTGGTGGAGCGCCTGCGGCGCGACGCGCTGCTCAACACCCCCGACCGCACCACCTTCTACGGCGGCGGAGCCCAGGGCTACACCGACTACCCCCCCCTGACCGGCTGAACCCGCCCCGCGTCAGGCCAGCAGGCGCGGGCTCCCCATGCCGGACGGGCCCTGGCCCGACGCCCCATCGGCCAGGCGGAACTGCTGCACCACCTGCGACAGCCGCTGCGCCTGCTCGCGCAGTGACTCGGCGGCGGCGGCAGATTCTTCCACCAGGGCAGCGTTCTGCTGCGTCATGCGGTCGATCTCGCCCACCGACTGGTTCACCTGGCCGATGCCGACCGACTGCTCGGTCGCGGCCGCCTTGATCTCTCCGATGATGTCGCCCACCCGCTGCACGCCATCGACGATTTCCTTCATGGCCGCGCCCGCATCCTCCACATGGCGCACGCCGCCATCGACGGCGGCCACACTGGTGTTGATCAGGCCCTTGATCTCGCTGGCCGCCGCGGCCGAGCGCTGCGCCAGGCTGCGCACTTCACTGGCCACCACGGCAAAGCCNNATGTTGGTCTGGAAGGCAATCGCGTCGATCAGGCCGATGATGTCGCCGATCTTGCGGCTCGACGCCGAAATCTCGTGCATGCTGGCCACCGCCTGCTGCACCACCGCCCCCCCGCGCGAGGCAACGCCCGACGCCGACACCGACAACTGGTTGGCCGTCTGCGACGACGCCGCCGTCTGCTGCACCGTGGCCGTGAGCTGCTCCAGCGAGCCCACCGTGGACTGCACATTGGTCGCCGTCTGCTCGGTGCGTGAGGACAAATCGTGGTTGCCGCTGGCGATTTCCTGGCTGGCCGTGGCGATGTTGCCGCTGGCGTCGCGCACCTGCGCCACCAGGGCGCTCAGGCCGCGCTGCATCTCGGCCAGGGCACGCTGCAGGTCGGCCGCCTCGTCGCGCCCCTCGGTGTGGATCTTCTGCGACAGATCACCCCCTGCAATCGCCAGCGCCATGCGCTGCGCCTCGGCCAGGGGCTTGCAGATGGCAATCATGTTGAGCCAGGTCAGTGGCGCCACCACGGCCACGGTCACCAGCACGGCCAGGGCAAACAGCCATTGGGTCTGGGTGCCCGCCTGCTCCTGTGCCTTGGTCGATGCCGCCACTTCGGCATGCAGCAAGGCATCGAGCTCTTGCACCAGCTTGTCGGCCACCTCGAACTCGGCCACGGCCTTGGCGCTCATGCGGTAGGCGACGGTGGCTGTGTCGTACCCGCCGTCTTCCAGCTGCCGGGCCACATGCGTGAACTGCTCACGGTAGCTATCGAGCCGCTGCACCAGGCTGCGGGCAACGGCGTTGTCCTGATCTTCAGGGCCTTCGAGGAAGCGGTTGGCCACCTTCTTGGCGTCCTCCACGCTGGCCAGCCACCGGGTGTGGGCCTGCTTCACCGCCTCGGGCTTCTCGTACTGGATGATCATGTCCTTCTCGTGCTGGCGAATCGCCCCCAGCGCACCGCGCAGTTCACCCAGGTGGCCGACCTTGGCGAACTCGTTGGCCATGAAGTCCCCACTCATGTCCTGGATGCGCAGCATGCCCCACATCCCGGCCCCCCCCAGCATGCCCAGCAGGCACAGCACCACGGCGATGGCCCCCAGCATGCGAAAACGAATGGTGAACATCCGCATGAACGAAAAAAGCGACATGGTGTGTCTTCCTCTCTGGATCTGCTGAAATCATGGGCGCTGCACCCTCATGCCCACAGGCCCGCATGTGCAACAAGACGTTGCAGTTTGCCAGACCTGCGTGGCAGCTCGCTACGTATTTGTCACATGCGCCAGCGTTTGAGCAACAGTGCATTGGTCATCACGCTGACCGAACTCAGCGCCATCGCGGCCCCCGCCACCACCGGGTTCAGGTAGCCCAGCGCCGCCAGCGGGATGCCGGCCACGTTGTAGGCAAAGGCCCAGAACAGGTTCTGCCGGATCTTCAGCACCGTGCGGTGCGAGATGTCGAGCGCCGCCGCCACCAGCTTCGGGTCGCCACGCATCAGCGTGATGCCCGCCGCATGCATGGCCACATCGGTGCCGTTGCCCATGGCCATGCCCACATCGGCGGAGGCCAGCGCCGGGGCATCGTTCACGCCGTCACCCACCATGGCGACCGTCCGGCGCGCACCGTGCTCGCCCTGCTGCAGCGCCACCACCTGCGCGGCCTTGTCGCCGGGCAGCACTTCGGCGCACACGTCCTGGGCGTCCAGCCCCAGGCGGCGCGCCATGGCCAGGGCCGCACCCCGGTTGTCGCCCGAGATCATCACGGTGCGGATGCCGCGGGCTTTCAGTGCGACCAACGCCTCGCGTGCGCCGGGCTTGGGCTCGTCGCCAAAGGCCATCAGGGCCTGCAGTGCCAGCCCCTGCCCGGTGCGCTGCACCAGGGCCGAGACCGTGGAGCCTTCGTCCTGCCACTGGCTTGCACGTTCGGCCAGCGGCCCGAGCGCCACCCCCAGCTCCTCCATCCAGCGCAGGCTGCCCAGCAGGTAGCTGCGGCCCTGCACCTCGCCGTCGCTGCCCCGGCCCGGCACGGCGCGCACGCCGTCGGGGGCCAGCACCTCCAGGCCGCGTTCGCGGGCCGCCTGCAGCACGGCGCGCGCCAGCGGGTGTTCGCTGCCGCTTTGCAGGCTGGCGGCATCGCGCAACTGGGCGGCTTCATCGAGCCCCGGCACCACCGCCAGCGCCGCCAGCCGGGGCTTGCCCACGGTCAGCGTGCCGGTCTTGTCAAAGGCCACGGTGTCGACCTTGTGCGCCAGCTCCAGCGCTTGCGCGTCCTTGATGAGGATGCCGTTCTCCGCCGCCACACCCGTGCCCGCCATGATGGCGGCCGGTGTGGCCAACCCCAGCGCGCAGGGGCAGGCAATCACCAGCACCGCCACGGCGCGGATCAGGGCCGTCTCGGCGCCCACGCCCGCCCACAGCCAGCCCAGCAGCGTGGCCAGGGCAATCAGCAACACCACCGGCACGAACACGCTGGAGACCTGGTCCACCAGCCGCTGGATCGGCGCCTTGGCGGCCTGCGCGTCCTCCACCAGGCGGATGATGCGGGCCAACACCGTCTCGGCGCCCACGGCACGCACTTCCAGCACGATGCGGCCCTCGCCGTTGATCGAGCCGCCCGTGAGCAGCCCGCCCGGCTCCTTGACCACGGGCAGCGGCTCGCCGGTCAGCATGGATTCATCCACCTGCGTCTGGCCTTCGCGCAGCACGCCATCGAGCGGCAGGCGCTCGCCCGGGCGCACCACCAGGCGGTCGCCCACCATCACCTCGGCAATGGGCACGTCGACCTCGCCGCCTTTGCCCAGCAGGTGCGCCACGTCCGGGCGCAGGCCGTGCAGCGCGCGGATGGCCGCCGTGGTCTCGCGCTTGGCGCGGGTCTCCAGCCACTTACCCAGCAGCACCAGCGTGATGACCACGGCCGAGGCCTCGAAGTACAGGTGCGGCATGGAACCGGGTTGGGCCATCAGCCACAGCCACACCGACAGCCCCCAGCCCGCGCTTGTGCCAATGGCCACGAGCAAATCCATGTTGCCCGATAGCGCCCGGGCCGCATGCCAGCCCGCCTTGTAAAAGCGCGCACCCAGAATGAACTGCACCGGCGTGGCCAGCACAAACTGCAGCCAGGCCGGCAGCATCCAGTGCGCGCCAAACAGGTCGCCCAGCATCGGCACCACCAGCGGCAGCGAGAGAAGCAGCCCGATGGCGACCGGCGCGAAGCCCGCCCAGGGCGAAGTATCCTGCTCGCGCGCCTCGCTGGCAGCGGGCGTGAGCGGCTCATAACCCGCGTTGCGCACCGCGCGGCGCAAGAGCGCGTCCATGGCGGCATCCCCGCCCTCGGGTGCGGCGAACTGGATGCGCGCCGACTCGGTGGCCAGATTCACGGCGGCGTCCTGCACGCCGGGCACCTTGCGCAGCGCACGCTCCACGCGGCCCACGCAACTGGCACAGGTCATGCCGCCGATGGACAGGTCCAGCGCATGCGGCTCGGAAAGGGGGAGGGTCGATGTGTTCATGGCAGGTACAGTAATCCTTGACAGCATGGCAAGGTCAAGCGCTGTGCAGCTTCCACCCTGGCGGCGACAGGGCCATGATGCAACACCGGCTTGACTCTGCCACCGTGTCAGGGTTCATCATGGCATCCGTCATCCACTTTTCATCCGGAGAACATNNCCATGCAATACCAGTTCAACGTCCAGGGCATGACCTGCGGCCACTGCGAGCGCGCCGTCACCAACGCCATCCAGGAACTCGACCCCCAGGCCCAGGTGCGCATCGACCGTGCGCAAAACCGCGTGGACGTGGACAGCACCCAGCCGCGCGAAGCCCTGGCTGCGGCCATTGCCGAAGAAGGCTACCAGGTCGCGGCATGACCACCGCGCAAGGCTGGCCCGTGGCGATTGGCGAGGCCGCGCGCCGCGCAGGGGTGTCGGCCCGCATGGTGCGCCACTACGAATCACTGGGCCTGCTACCGCCGGTGGGCCGCACCGACAGCGGCTACCGCCAGTACACCGAGGCCGAAGTGCACGCGCTGCGCTTCATCCGCCGCGCCCGCGACCTGGGTTTTGCCATGCACGAAATCACCGAACTGCTCGGCCTGTGGCAAGACAAGCAGCGTGCCAGCAGCCAGGTCAAACGCATCGCCCAGACCCACATCGACGACCTGGCCACCCGCATCGCCGCCATGCAGGCCATGCAACGCACCCTGCAGTCGCTGGTGCGCTGCTGCCACGGCGACCAGCGGCCCGATTGCCCCATCTTGGACGACCTGGCGGCCGCAGGTGATGGCGTACCGGCAAAGCAAAAATAATAGCTGTCGGCGCTTGTCTTTATTGACCTAGAGGCCAAAAACACTTATAAATCTACCCATAGCGCACAAGCCCCGCGCCCCGTGGCAGACTCCAAGGCTTACCCCACAGCCCCCCACACTGCCCCATGCTCACCGGTGACCTGCGCAACAAAGTCGATCAAGTCTGGAACGCCTTCTGGTCCGGCGGCATCGCCAACCCCATTGAAGTCATCGAGCAGATCACCTACCTGCTCTTTCTGCGCGCGCTCGACAGCGACCAGACCCGCGAAGACAACAAGGCCCTGCGCCTGAAAACTCAGCCCGTGCACCTCATACCCCCGGGCCAGGACGCCCAAGGCCGCCCGCACGACGCCATGCGCTGGTCCCGCTTCAAGAACATCGCTCCGGCCGAGATGTTCGACGTGCTCAGCAACCAGGTCTTCCCGTTTTTGCGCGGCCTGCAAACCTCGGGCGGCCCGGCAGCAGAGTCAGCCTTTGCCCGCCACATGCAGGGCGCCCGCTTCACCATCCCCACGCCCGGCCTGCTGGCCAAGGTGGTCGATTTGCTCGACACCATCCCCATGGATGAGCGCGACACCAAGGGCGACCTGTACGAATACATGCTCGGCAAAATCGCCGCCGCCGGGCAAAACGGCCAGTTCCGCACCCCGCGCCACCTCATCGACTTGATGGTGGCCCTGACGGCCCCCACGCCGCAAGACACCATCTGCGATCCCGCCTCGGGCACCTGCGGCTTCTTGGTGGCCGCAGGCGAATACCTGCGTGCTACCCACCCCGACATGCTGCGCGTGCCCGCGCAAAACGCGCACTTCCACAACGGCATGTTCCACGGGTACGACTTTGACAACACCATGCTGCGCATTGGCAGCATGAACATGGTGCTGCACGGCGTGGAGCACCCCGCCATCGAATACCGCGACTCGCTGGCCGAAGGCGCTGCGGGCGATGCCGAGGCCTACAGCCTCATCCTGGCCAACCCGCCCTTTGCGGGCAGCCTGGACTACGAAAACACCGCCAAGGATTTGCAGCAAACCGTCAAAACCAAAAAGACCGAGCTGCTCTTTTTGGCCCTGTTCCTGCGCCTGCTCAAAACCGGCGGGCGCGCCGCCGTCATCGTGCCCGACGGCGTCCTGTTTGGCAGCAGCAAGGCCCACAAAGAACTGCGCCGCAAGCTGGTGGAAGAACAAAAGTTGGATGCCGTCATCAGCCTGCCCGGCGGCGTGTTCAAGCCCTACGCGGGCGTGAGCACCGCCATCCTGCTCTTCACCAAAACCATGAGCGGCGGCACGGACCATGTGTGGTTCTACGACATGCAGCAGGATGGCTGGAGCCTGGACGACAAGCGCCAGCCCCTGCTGGATTCAAGCCTTTTGGGCCTGCAGCGCTTTGTGGACGGGCGCAACAAGCTATCAGAATCAGAGCACGCCAAAAACAACCTGCCCGACGTGCTGGAACGCTGGGGCCAGAGGAACGGCACCGAACGCGACCGCCCCCGCACCGCCCAGAGCTTTTGCGTGCCCAAGGCCGACATCGAGGCCAATGGGTATGACCTGAGCATCAACCGGTACAAGGAGGTGGTGCATGCACAGGTGCAGCACCGCGCGCCGGGGGAGATCTTGGCGGAGCTGCGGGCGCTGGAAGATGAGATTGCGCGGGGGATGGGGGCGTTGGAGGGGATGTTGAAGTGAGTCATTTCCCAAGCGCCACGCTGAACGAGGTCTGCGATTTTCAAAACGGCGGCACGCCAAGCAAAGCCGTCGAGCGCTACTTCACCGGCGATATTCCATGGATAACCGGCGCGGATTTAGTCGGGCCTGTCGCACAAAACGCGCGCAGCTTCATCACGGAAGAAGCAATTACCTCTTCCGCAACCAACAAGGTTCCGGCTGGCACCGTGTTGCTGGTTACTCGCACCAGTGTTGGCAAGGTGGCGATTGCGGGCAAGGAGCTTTGCTTTAGCCAAGACATCACAGCACTGCTTCCCGATTCAGCGAAGCTGGATGCTGGCTATCTGGTGCATTTTTTGCGCACGAAGGAAGATCATTTCAGTAGGTGCGCGCGAGGAGCAACGATCAAAGGCATCACGCGCCAAGTCGTAGCCGATCTTGTGATTCCCCTCCCCCCGCTGAAAGAACAACGCCGCATCGCCGCCATCCTCGACCAAGCCGAAACCCTCCGAACCCAACGCCGCACCGCCCTGGCCCTGCTCGACAGCCTCACCCAGTCGCTCTTTCTCGATATGTTTGGGGACCCGGCGAAAAACACGCTAGGCCTACCCACCAAACAATTGGGTGAACTGGGTGACTGGCATAGCGGAGGCACACCACCCCGTAGCAAGTCGCACTACTTCGAAGGCGATATCCCTTGGTTCTCATCTGGCGAACTTGAGTCGATGTACGTCTCAGATAGCGTCGAACATATTTCCGATGCTGCATTGAAGGAAACAGCTACAAAACTCGTACCAGCGGGTTCTCTGATGATGGGGATGTATGACACCGCAGCGCTGAAAACCAGCATCGCACTCAAAGACTGTTCCTGCAATCAGGCAATCGCGTTTTCACATCTTGATCCGACCCTGGCTAATACCGCTTATGTGTATTACGCCATCGTGGTGGGAAGGGAGCACTTTCGTCGACTACAACGTGGTGTTCGTCAGAAAAATTTGAATCTCTCAATGGTCCGGGAAATTCGGATTCCACATCCCCATCTCCCCCTCCAACAAACCTTCGCCACCCGCATCGCCTCCATCGAAGCCCTCAAAACCACCCACCGCCGCGCCCTGGCCGCGCTCGATGCGCTGTTTGCCTCGTTGCAGCAGCGGGCGTTTGCGGGGGCGTTGTGATACAAGTTTCCCCTTGCACCCAGGAGCCCCCGCCATGCGCCCATCCACTGCTCTGCACACCCACCGCGACGCCATTCGCGCCATTGCCCTGAGCCACCGCGTGACCAATGTGCGGGTGTTCGGCTCGGTGGTGCATGGCGATGACACGGAGGAGAGCGACCTGGACATTCTGGTGGAGCCCACGCCCGAAACCACACTCATGGACATTGCCAAGATCCAGCTCGAACTGGGGCAGCTGCTGGGCATCCAAGTGGACGTGCTCACCCCCAAAGGCCTGCCCGCCAAGTTCCGCGACCAGGTCATTGCCCAGGCGCAAGCGCTGTGAGCAAGGCTGACGCACTGCGGGTGCCCGACTATCTGGCCCACATCGTGGAGGCCATCGACCGCATTCACCGGTATGTGGACGGCATGGCAGAGGCCGCTTTTTTGGCCGACGAAAAAACGCAAGACGCCGTGGTGCGCAATTTCGAAATCCTGGGCGAAGCCGCCCACAACATCGAGAAGTTGCACCCCGCCTTTGCAGCACACCACGCCCAGGTGCCATGGGCGCTGATGTACACCATGCGCAACCGCGTGGCACATGGCTACTTCAAGGTGGACTACGCGCTGGTCTGGAACACGATTCACGCGGATTTGCCGGAGCTGCGTGCGCTGGTGGCGGCATTGCTGGCGGACGGTGCCGCCACATGATTGCTGCCGCCACCCGCATCGCCTCCATCGAAGCCCTCAAAGCCACCCACCGCCGCGCCCTGGCCGCCCTGGCCGCGCTGGATGCGCTGTTTGCCTCGCTGCAGCAGCGGGCGTTTGCGGGGCAGTTGTGAAGAACGACCACGACCTGGGGTAAAGAGAAAATCCCTGAACTTCCCAATGGATTCAATGACTTAGCCAGTGGTGCCCTCATCCGTGAGGGCACCAAAGCTTGGCCTTTTTAGTGTTGGGCGGGGACAGCAGCAGGCGAAACACGCCCAGCGCTCCAGACGAGCAATCGGCACCTCCATCAAGTACCCGTCAAATAAGCAGCCTTTGCTAACTTGTTGTCAATAAAGGGAATTTTTGAAACAAGCGCTTCAGCAGCGCCCTTCCATCAAGTACCCATCAAACAAATCAGGCCCAGTGCGGCACATAGCGGCGCAGCTTGGGCGCCGCAGCTTCATCCTCCAGGCGGATAACACCAGCCGCCAGCGCATCCTTGAGCAGCCGAGAGGCTATGGCGCTGTTTTTGGGGTCAATACCAAAGCGCTGACGCAGCGTGGTGTTGTTCATGTACTCGCGCTGCACGTAGCGCAGGCAAGCGTGCAGGTACACAGCGCGCACCCGGTCCTCGCGATCCATGCCCGCCAGGGGGCGCGGGGCAAACAGGGTGGCGCGGGTGGATTCGCCCACCACGTCAAACGCAGGGGCTGGGAGCTGGTACAGCTCGGCCTCAGACACCACCTTGTCCACACCACTGCCGCGCTCCTCACAAATGCCCACCAATCGCATGATGGAGGCCAGGCTCTCATTGCGCGAGCGGGGCGGGTGATCCAGCATGCGCTGGGGCTCCATGAGCGGCTTGCCCGGGTTGGTGATTTCCATGCGGTCATCAAAAATTTCGACCATGGGGCCGCTGCCTGTCACGCTCAGGTCTTGATGGATGAGTGCGTTGGCCACCAATTCACGAATGGCCAATTCGGGGTACATGCGCACCGATTTGCGCAATGCCTGCCCAATCACCTCGTTGATGGGCAGCAGGTTGTTCACAAATCCCACCAACCCCTCAAAGCCCGCCGCGTAGCCGCGCATGCCTTCTTGCTCGCGCAGGGTTTTGACGCGCCCGGTCCCTTCGTAAACCACCACGCGCACCGCCTTGCGTTGCAGGCGCGGAAAATCAGCCAACCGCTTGGCAAATAGCAGTGCCCCAAGATTGAAGATGCGCCAATGACCGCCACCCATGGGTTCCACCAAGCGATGGGCTTGTAAACCGGCCAGCATGCCGTCGCGGTGATTGGGAACTGGCTTGTCCAGCAATTCAAAAAATGCCGGGTAGTCGATGAGTTTCAAAACTTCATCGGCGCTGAGCTTCTCGGCGGCAGCCAACATCTCGAACGGTGTGGCGTCCAGCATCCGCCATAACGTGCGCTCTTTTTCAGGAAAGTCCTTGAGTGGCTTCTTGTAAGTGCCGACCCTGATGTACTCCACCCCTTGAAATTTCACTGGGTGCCGAAACGCAGAATCAATCTCCAGCAAAACGACCAAACGCCCATCGATCTCAATGCGATGGAAATGAAAGCCGATGCGCGGACTCAACAGCCGCAACAACCAGCTTTCCAGCTCTTCGTTACCTTGCCGAGCAGTTCGCGGGTCAAAACTCGTACCCACGATGGCGTGCCCGTCGTCGGCAACGCCCCAAAGCATGTAAGCATGGGCCCTGCCTTCCAAAGCAGCACTGTTGGCCAGTGCAGAGATGTACTCGCCAATGTCTTGCGGTTCGGCCTTGTTTTCCTTGAACTCCAGCCAGCCCGTTTCAGATGGCATGGCCGCAAACTCAAGTACCAAACTGCGCAAGTAATTTTGGTCTCGCAAGTTCATCTCTCTCTATGGTTTCCAAATTGAATATTCAGGCACCCATCCTTGAGATGGGGCCACAGCGCAGTATGGCAGCAGCCTGAATTGAACCGACAGCACCACTGAGGCAGGTGTCGATGCGCCCCCAAAATCAACAATTTGAAAACCGAAAAGCTGCCCGCTGCGTGAAAACCAAGTCCATCACTTAAAGTGTCCTCATAAGAGCAAAAAGCGACCAAAACCGCTGGCGCGGTGTTGAGATCGCTCTCATAGGGACAAAAAATGCACCTCACGTCTACCAACTCTGCCCAACTGGCTCAAGCCCTTGCCACTGAACGCAAACGCCAAGGTATGACCCGCTCACAAACAGCCGCCGTGTGCAATGTCAGCCCGTCGTTCATCCGTGACGCGGAGAGCCACCCGGAACGTTGCTCGCTAGAAAAGTTGGTAATGCTGGTGTGCGGTCTGGGGTTGACGCTGAGCATCGAGGGTTGGTCTCAACCATTCGCGAACTACGCAAAGGGAGAGAGTGCATGAGCACGTTGCCTTCGAACTTCACCTTCCTGCAACCCGACTGGCCCGACCTGCTGATGGAGGCCCGCCGTGCCGAGGCCGCCGCCCATGCCGACCCGCGCACGGCCTGCTTTTACGCCCGCCGCACGCTGGAGCTGGCCGTGGCCTGGCTGTACCAGGCTGAAGGCGGGCGGGGCGGCAGTTTGCGCATGCCGTACAAGGCCGATCTGTCGGCATTCTTGTTTGAGCCCAGCTTTCAGCAACTGGTGGGCACTGCCGTGCACGCCAAGATGGATGTGATTCGCCGCCTGGGCAACCAGGCCGTGCACCACGCCCGCCCGGTGCCGCCGCAAGATGCGCTGGCCGCCCTGCGCGAGCTGTTCCATGTGGCCTTCTGGCTAGCGCAGCACTATGCGCGCCGCGTGGGCGACCGGCCTGGGGCAGGGCTGCAGTTTCGCGTGGACCTGTTGCCACCCCCGGCAGGCACGGCAGCGGCGCAAGAACAGGCCGCCAGCCGCGCCGCCCAGGTTGCAGCGCAAGAGGCCCTTGCCAAACAGGCCCAAGCCCTGGCCGAGCGCGATGCCGCGCTGCGCGAAGCGGCCGCCCGCAATGCCGAGCTGGACGCCGAACTGGCCCGCTACCGCGCCGAGATTGCCGCCGCCAAGGCCGCCAACGCGGCGCAGCCCGCCACAGCGCACGACTACAACGAGGCCGCCACGCGCGACCTGTTCATCGACCTGCTGCTCAAAGAAGCCGGCTGGGCGCTGGACCAGCCGCGCGACCGCGAGTTTGAAGTGCAAGGCATGCCCAACAACGAAGGCAAGGGCTTTGTGGACTATGTGCTGTGGAGTGGCGAGCGGCCCCTGGCCCTTGTGGAAGCCAAGCGCACCCGCCGCAGCGCCCAGGAGGGCCAGCAGCAGGCCCGCCTGTACGCCGACTGCCTGGAGCAAAGCACCGGCCACCGCCCCATGATCTATGGCACCAATGGCTACGAGCACTGGATGTGGGACGACACCACCAGCCCGCCGCGCCCGGTGCAGGGCTTTCACACGAAGGACGAGCTGGAGCTGATGCAGCAACGCCGCACCACGCGCAAGCCGCTGGCCAGCCTGCCCATTGCGGCGGGCATTGTGGAGCGCCACTACCAGCAGCGCGCCATCCGCCGCGTGCTGGAGACGTTTGAGCGCGACCAGCACCGCAAGGCGCTGGTGGTAATGGCCACGGGCGCAGGCAAAACCCGCACGGTGATTGCCCTGGTGGATGTGCTCATGCGCGCCAACTGGTGCAAGCGCGTGCTGTTTCTGGCCGACCGCGTGGCGCTGGTGAACCAGGCCGTCAACGCCTTCAAGGCCCACCTGCCCGACGCCGCCCCGGTGAACCTGGTGACCG
>DMZZ01000219.1:0-502 GCA_003484805.1 Comamonadaceae bacterium
GAGGATGTTGCCCGAGAGCACCACGCCCATCATCGCGCCCATGAAGGCCAGGAAGAATGAAAAGAAGCGGGGCACGGGGTCGGATGGCGACATGTAGTACCGTGCATAGAGCACCACCAGCGAGCCGATGCCCAACACCAGCATGCAGAACATCCAGGCAAAACCATCCATCCGGATGACGAGGTTCATGCCCAGAGCGGGCAGCCATTCGATTTCCTGGCGCAGCACCCCGCCATCGGCAATGTCCGGAAAGCACAGTGCGGCCTGCACGGTGCAGAACAGTGCAATCAGCCCGGCAACGGTGGATTCGGAATTGCGGGCGTTTGCGGGGAGAAAGCCCGCAAGAAGACTGCCGATAAAGGGGAGAAGAATGAGGTAGATCAAGGGCATGTGCGCTTGATTCTACGGGCAGGGTGGCAAGCCTTTTTCAGGCGCCTGGCGCAAAAAAGCCCTGCACACGGGGTGTGCAGGGTCTTGATTTGGCTCCTCGACCTGGGCTCGA
>DMZZ01000219.1:560-2974 GCA_003484805.1 Comamonadaceae bacterium
ACCGACTGAGCTATCGAGGAACAAGCCTCAAATTATATACACAAAATGAGGCCTGATTTCAAAAATCAGGAGTATTGCGGTTCAGGTCGCAGCCACAGCCATACCAGCACGCAGGACATGAAAGTGCAGGCCATGGCGGCCATCCACAGCTGGGGTGCGGTGAAGTACAGGATCACGGCGCAGAAGGCCATCATGATGGTGGCGTTCCATTTGGAGCGTCGGCTGACACGCCCGCCATTGGCCCAGTCGCGCAGCATGATGCCGAACAAGGGGTGGTACCACAGCCATTCGTGCAGGCGTGGTGAGCAACGCGCAGCCGCCCAGGCCGCCAGAAGAATGAACACCGTGGTCGGCAGGCCGGGTACGAACACCCCGATCACCCCCAGGACAAGACACAGCACGGCAAAGGCCAGCAAGGCCCAGCGCACGGGCAACGGCAGTGGTCGGTGAACGGGCGGTGCAGGCCGGGGGGGCGATGCCTCTGCGGGGGGCTTGCCTGCGGTGGGGGCCATGGGGTGGGATTTCGGTGCGGGCTTGAGGGTGCCGGTATTTTGCATCCAAGGGGGTATTGCACGGTGTTGAATAGACCTGCTCCCAGTACCGTTATGCTGACCGACTTGACTGCATGTGCTCACAAGGCCTTGGGATGATCTGCATAACTCCCTGCGGTCTGTGATAGCGCGGCCTCGGGCGGCCCACTGCGTTGCTTTTCTCGCCAATAGCCGAGCTATTGGCCGCAAAAAGACGCCTTGTGGCCCATCCCGATCCGCACTACCACCGACTCGCGAGGGTTGTGCAGGTCATCCCCTGCAGGTTTGCTTTTTTGCTGCTTGCCGGAATTGATCGTTGAAACCATGGCCATCCACTCCATCCTGAAAATGGGAGACCCCCGCCTTTTGCGGGCGGTTCGTCCCGTCACCGCGTTCGATACCGATGTGTTGCGCCAGCTTGTCGTCGATATGTACGACACCATGCGTGCAGCCCATGGAGCCGGGCTGGCAGCGCCGCAGATCGGTGTCGATCTGCAGGTGGTGGTTTTTGGTTCGGATGAACCCAATCCGCGCTATCCCGACCGCCCCCTGGTGCCGGCCACGGTGCTCATCAATCCCGTGATTACGCCCATTGGCAGTGATGAGGAGCTGGATTGGGAAGGTTGTTTGTCTGTCCCCGGTCTCCGGGGGCGGGTGCCGCGCTGGTCTCGCATCCGATATGCTGGTTTCGACCTTCAAGGGCGACCGATTGAGCGCACGGCCGAGGGCTTTCATGCGCGGGTGGTGCAGCATGAGTGCGACCACCTCGCGGGCATCCTGTATCCGATGCGCATGCGTGATTTCACGCAGTTTGGCTTCACCGAGGTGCTTTTCCCCGGCATGGACCCGGATCAGGATGATTGATCGTTCGATGTCTGCTGCTCATCTTCGGTGAACANNCCGTGATCGGGTGATGAAGCAGACGCCTTCAGGCCCTTCCAGCGAGAAGGTGCCTCCACTGCCTTCGATGACATCAATGACCAGTTGGCTGTTCTGCCAATACGCGTATTGCGTTTCGCTGATGAAGAAGGGGCAGTCGCCGATTTTGCCCAGCTGGAGATCGTAGCGTCCTGGCGTCAATTCTCCCACCCGGTAACACATCGGCGAACTGCCATCGCAGCAGCCGTGCGACTGGTAGAACATCAGTTCCGGGCCATGCTGCGCCTTCAGGCGCTCTATCAGTTCTAGCGCAGCCGGTGTGGCCACAACGCGTTCGACCATGGTGTGCTCCCTGTGGCTGGAGAGGGGAGAAAAGGGCGGCCAGCCGAGCCGTCCTTTTCTTATTGGGATGCCCTGAAGATCAAAAGAAGCCCAGTGCCTTGGGGCTGTAGCTCACCAGCAGATTCTTGGTTTGCTGGTAGTGATCCAGCATGACCTTGTGGGTTTCGCGGCCGATGCCCGATTCCTTGTAGCCGCCGAACGTGGCATGCGCTGGATAGGCGTGGTAGCAGTTGGTCCAGACGCGGCCGGCCTGGATGGCACGGCCCATGCGGTAGGCGGTGCTGCCATCGCGCGTCCAGACACCGGCGCCCAGGCCATACGGCGTGTCGTTGGCGATCTGCAGGGCCTCTGCCTCGTCCTTGAAGGTGGTCACGGCCAGCACAGGGCCGAAGATTTCCTCCTGGAAAATGCGCATCTTGTTATGGCCCTTGAACAGGGTGGGCTGGATGTAGTAGCCGCCCGCCAGATCGCCGGGCAGCTGGGCACGGTCTCCACCGATGAGCACCTGGGCACCTTCCTCCTTGCCCAGCGCCAGATAGGTCTCGATCTTCTTCATCTGCTCGACGGAGGCCTGGGCACCCATCATGCTGTCGGTGTCCAGCGGGCTGCCCTGCTTGATGGCCCGGACGCGGGACAGGGCACGTTCCATGAACCTGTCATAGA
>DMZZ01000015.1:0-4129 GCA_003484805.1 Comamonadaceae bacterium
TGCCCTACGACATCGAGAAAGACTTTGTCCCCATCAGCTTTGCCGCCATGTTCCCGGTGTTCGTGGTGGCCCACCCCTCGGTGCCGGCCAACAGCATCAAGGAGCTGATCGCCCTGGCCAAAAAGCCGGGCCAGACGCTGAGCTACGGCTCTTCGGGCAACGGCGGCGGCACGCACCTGGCGGGCGAACTGTTCAACATGCAGGCGGGCACCCAGCTGCAGCATGTGCCCTACAAGGGCAGCGCCCCGGCGATGAACGATCTGCTCGGCGGGCAGGTGCAGCTGATGTTCAGCGACGCGCCCACCGCGTTGCAGCACATCAAGTCGGGTCGCATCAAGGTGCTGGGCGTGGCCAGCCGCCAGCGCAGCGCCATGCTGCCCGAGGTGCCCACCGTGGCCGAAGCGGGCCTGACCGACTACGAGGCCTATTCTTGGGCCGCGCTGTTTGCGCCCGCCAAGACGCCGCAGGCCGTGGTGAACAAGATCAACGCCGACTTCAACACCGCCCTGAAAGACCCCGCCGTGCGCCAGCGCCTGCTGGACGCCGGCGCCGAAGCCGACCCCGGAACTCCGGCGCAGATGCAGCAGCGCCTGCGCGCCGAACTGGACAAGTGGGCCAAGGTCATCAAGACGGCGGGCATCACCCCGGGGTGATGAAGTTGTCAAAAACAGGAGCACGTAGCGCATGTATTTAAAGGAATTCAATACAAAAATATATTGAATTCATTCAAAAACGGGCGCTGAATGCTATTGTTTTTGAGTGGCAAGCTCCACCCTCCCTGCTGAATCAAGGCGCCTCGCGGCGCCTTTTTTGTGCCGGTCCGCAGCGTACCGCGCATTCCTTGAACCCCCCCTTCGAGATTCAGAAATTGAAGCCGGCGCCACATGCGGGCATGCTTGCGCAGTCATGAATCGTCTTTCTGAATCCCGCCCACCATGCAACCCTCAGCCTTGAACCACTACCAGGCCCAGCTCGATGCCGGATGCTTTCTGATCCAGCGCTGCAGCGCCTGCCGCCAGGGGGTGTTCTACCCCCGCGAGATCTGCCCGCACTGCGGCTGTGCACAACTGGACTGGGAAGCCCCCAGCGGCCTGGGCACGGTGCACGCCGTGACCACGGTGCGGCGCAAACCCGATGCGGGCGGCGACCTCAATGTGTCGCTCATCGAGCTGGACGAAGGCGTGCGCCTGATGAGCCGTGTGGAAGGTCACCCGCCCGACCAGGTGCGCATCGGCCTGCGCGTGCGCAGCCGCGTGGCCCAGAACGGTGGACGAGGCCTGGTGGTTTTTGACCCGGTGCAGGAGGGCGCAGCATGAGCACGACCCCGGACAACCGCGCCCTGCGCGCCCGCGCCGCCATTGTGGGCGCCGCCACGTACGGCTGCGGCGAAGCGCCCGGCATGGACGACATGAGCCTTCTGGTGCGCGCCGCCCACGCGGCCGTGGCCGACGCCGGATTGACGATGCAGGACATCGACGGCCTGTGCACCGCCAGCGCCTCGGCCACGATGTGGCCCATGCCGGTGGTCGAACACCTGGGCATCAACCCCAGCTACGTGGACGGCACCATGCTCGGCGGCTCCAGCTTTGTGGCGCACCTGCTGCCCGCCATGCGGGCGCTGGAAGCCGGTCAATGCACTGCCGTGCTGGTGTGCTACGGCAGCGCGCAGCGCTCGGCCACGTTCGGCCGCAAGGAAGTGGTGGCCTCGCGCCGCTTTCTCGACCCGCAACCCTACGAATACCCTTACGAGCCCCTGTTGCCGGTGTCGGCCTACGCCCTGGCCGCCTCGCGCCACATGCACCAGTTCGGCACCACGCGGCGCCAGCTGGCCGAGGTGGCCGTGGCCGCCCGCGCCTGGGCCGGCAAGAACCCCGAAGCCTTCCTGCGCGATCCGCTCACCATCGACGAGGTGCTGGGTGCGCGCATGGTGTCCGACCCGCTGAGCGTGCGCGACTGCTGCCTGGTCACCGACGGCGGCGGCGCCTTCGTGCTGGTGCGCGCCGACCGCGCGCGCGACCTGCCGCGCCCGCCGGTCTATGTGCTGGGCACGGCCACAGCCGTCTGGAACCGGCAGATTTCGGCCATGCACGACCTGACCCGCACGGCGGCCACGCAGTCGGGCGCGCAGGCCTACGCCATGGCAGGCCTGGGTGCGCGTGACATGGACATGGTGCAGCTGTACGACGCCTTCACCATCAACACGCTGCTGTTCCTGGAAGACCTGGGTTTTTGCGCCAAGGGCGAAGGCGGCGCATTTGTCGAAGGCGGCGCCATTGCGCCCGGCGGCCGCCTGGCGGTGAACACCAACGGCGGCGGCCTTTCGTGCGTGCACCCGGGCATGTACGGCATCTTCGCGCTCATCGAGGCCGTGCGCCAGCTGCGCGGCGAAGGTGGCGAGCGGCAACTGGCACGGGCCCGGACCGCGCTGGTGCACGCCAACGGCGGCACGCTGTCGAGCCAGGCCACGGCCGTGCTGGGCACGGCGGACGCCCTCTGACGCCCCGGGCGCCCTCACCCACGACCCCCAGAACAGACACAAGACAAGGAACCCCCCATGATCCGAGACCCCGAAATCCTCAACGCCCTGCTCGACAGCGTGGGCCGCTTCGTGCGCGAGCGCCTGGTGCCCGCCGAGAACACCGTGGCCGAAACCGATGAAATTCCCGCCGACATCGTGCAGGAGATGCGCGACCTGGGCCTGTTCGGCATGACCGTACCCGAAGAGTTTGGCGGCCTGGGCCTGACGATGGAAGNNACGGCACCGAGGCGCAGAAGGCCGAGTACCTGCCCCGCCTGGCCACGGGCGAGCTGATGGCGTCGTTCGCGCTCACCGAACCCGAGGCCGGGTCGGACGCTGCCTCGCTGCGCACCACGGCCGTGCGCGAAGGCGACCACTATGTCGTCAATGGCACCAAGCGCTACATCACCAACGCGCCGCACGCCAGCATCTTCACACTGATGGCGCGCACCAACCCCGAGGACAAGGGCGCGGGCGGTGTCTCGGCCTTCATCGTGGATGCCAAGTCGCCCGGTATCTCGTTCGGCAAGATCGACAAGAAGATGGGCCAGCGCGGCGCCCACACCTGCGACGTGATTTTTGACAACTGCCGCGTCCCGGCCGCCAACCTGATCGGCCAGAAGGAAGGGCAAGGCTTCAAGACCGCAATGAAGGTGCTCGACAAGGGCCGCATCCACATCGCCGCCGTGTGCGTGGGCGTGGCCCAGCGCATGCTGGACGACGCTCTGCGCTACGCCAGCGAGCGCAAGCAGTTTGGCCAGGCGATCGGCGAATTCCAGCTGGTGCAGGCCATGCTGGCCGACAGCCAGACCGAGCTGTACGCCGCGCAGTGCATGGTGGTGGACGCCGCCCGCAAGCGCGACGAGGGGCTGAACGTGTCCACCGAAGCCTCGTGCTGCAAGCTGTTCGCCTCCGAGATGTGCGGCCGCGTGGCCGACCGGGCAGTGCAGATTCTGGGCGGCGCGGGTTATCTGTCGGAATACGGCATCGAGCGCTTTTACCGCGACGTGCGCTTGTTCCGCCTGTACGAGGGCACGACGCAGATCCAGCAGATCATCATTGCGCGCAACATGCTGCGTGCCCTGCGCGCATGAACGCACGCCAGGCTTTCACCCCGGACAGCGCGCGCAGGACGCCCGACCCCATCCCCTTCCTGCGCCTGCTGGGAATGGTGGAAGAGGACACCCCCGGAGGGCAGTGCCGCATGCACCTGCCCGACCTGCGCGAGGACCTGTGCAACCAGCTGCCCGCCGCGCACGGTGGCGTGATCATGACGCTGCTGGACGTGGCCATGGCGCGCGCGGCCACCTCGGTGCCCGACGCGCCCTCGCGCACCGCCGTCACGGTGGAGATGTCGTCGCGCTTTCTGCACCCGGGGCGTGGCCCGCTGGTGGCCGAGGGCTTTGTGCTGAACCAGACGCGTTCGCTGTGCACCTGCCAGGCCAATGTGCTCAACGCGGAGGGCCGGATCGTGGCCACGGCGATGGGCACCTTCAAGTACTGGCACGCCCCGCTGGGTCGGTCCGCCCCCTGATCAGGGGGCGCTGGCGCCCTCGGCCTGGCGGGCGTCTTCGACCAGCAGCTCCACCAGCTCGCGGGCAAAGCCCGGCA